>JALDTH010000056.1 GCA_030073355.1 Candidatus Midichloria sp.
GAAAATGGTTGTCCTGCTTTTTTAAAACCATATCAGGTATTCTTTTTAAAATTACTTTATTTAGAACTGAGGCTATATAGAAGTATTGCTTACATAATAATGTAGTTGATTTCCAAATTAGTGTTCGATTTGCACTAGTATCACTATTTGTTTCATAAAGATCAGTATCCCGCGCTACTCTAGCTGTGGCTGTAGATAACTCTGTTTCTGCAGCGTTTCTAAGTAATTCCCCTTCCATACACAAATTTATATGTGTTGTTACAGGCTCTGTACTCGGATTGTTATGAAAATGAGTATCTACAGGTATATTGAAATATATCGGTCATTTGAGTAGTTTCATCATTTTATATACTTTGGTAGCTTATGCTGATATTATTTATAACCCAAGAAGGCTCCAATACCCAATATTAAAGAAGCTAATACCTCTATTGCCGCTCCCATACTAGTTAAAGAAGTACTATGATCTTTATCATTAGATAGAGCTGTACCGTAAGTTGGGAGAGTAGTAGTTTATAACTGCAGAAGTGCTATAATCCTCGTTAGTAGACACAGCAACTAGTGCTTAAAAGGCAGTTGGCTTCGTAGGTTAAGGCTCCGAACAATACAAATACTCTACCTGTTATATTGGTACTTGATTAAGGCAAGAAGTGATTTTAGCAAATTTTCCAAACTTGGTTTTCGTCTCAGTAGTTATTAAATAAGAGTAAGTCTGTACCATATCCAGCTTGTTCTGGTATAGTTGCATTGATATCGGAGTGGTTATTACTTCCATATATCATGAGAATTTGGTAAGTATCTTCCGTATATATGCTTATTGCCATGTCATCTAAATTGTCACCATTAAGATCATTACCTATATACAATGAATTGACTAGCGTAGAGTCTAGCAACATGACATTATCCACCCTTTTTGAGGCTAAATATCAGTGTTTGTTCCTTATTGCCATATAGGATATGTACATATAGGTTTAGTATCTTGCGCATACATAAAATCGTTAATTCCATCACAGTTTAGGTCTGCCCTGCCTTTTGCTTATTATGTACTGAGACTTTGGTAGAAATATATTTATTTACTGCATCGATATTATAGCTTTCCGTGGTGCTATACGGGATCTTCTGTTATGGTGATAGAGGTGTCAAAGGCAAGAAATCTGAGCAGGAAGAAATAGATCCCTTTGGTTAATAAGGTGTTGTGAATGGTGATGTTATAGGGGAATATAGCCCACTTTGCTGTTGTAGCTTATGCTTCCAGTGTAAGATTGGAACCGCTATATGGTACATTTCCACTGTAAGAAGCGCTTCCTCTGCACGGAATGTTTAGTTGTTAATTGCCAACGCCTACACACACATTCCAACAAGGACCACAGTAAAATCTATTAGAATACGCTACGGATACATATAAGATGCCATTCCACTATAAGATACTGCGCTATATGAAATAGAGCCCTCATATACAGCAATAGGAGGTATAGATTGATATGTTAATATATCATTCTCAAATCCAAGATCAGTTTTCCCATCGTGATTTATATCGCCAATAAATCCAAATG
Organism: Candidatus Midichloria sp.; assembly: GCA_030073355.1. Classification (GTDB taxonomy): domain Bacteria; phylum Pseudomonadota; class Alphaproteobacteria; order Rickettsiales; family Midichloriaceae; genus Midichloria. The sequence goes on from JALDTH010000056.1 coordinate 1,551, forward strand.
AACCTAAATATTTGGCTGAAGAATACTGGCTATTAAGATTATCATCACTTTGCCTATGTGCGACCTTTATAGGTTGTTGATCTGTAAACATCTTCCCACAATGTTTTTCCAATGTTTTTATATCTGCCAGTGAAATTTCTCTAGGAAAGGTGTGATTGGAACCAAATACTACGTAAGCTGCAGTGTCTCCAGAGATTGTTAAATCATCGATGCCGTCACCATTAAAATCTTCACCTGTAGAAAGGTTAGTAGACCAATCTTCATAAGTCAAATTAGAATGAGTGATTAAAGACCACTGCCATCGGTTAGTTAATTGAACTATAATAATGTAAATATCTTCTTGTGAAGAAATTACTATGTAGTTACAGCCATCATTATTAAGGTCACTTTTTATGCTTACTGCAAGCCCTAGATTGCTTCCAGGTATAGCGTACTGCATCTTAAAAACATTTGTTCCATTTAGTTGAGATAGATCTATTGGTGGCGCAATGTTAGAACGGCCGAAGACTACAAAAATACAGCGTCTGCTTCTGGATATGTTATATTTTGTCCTAACTTAAAGGTTGGAGTTAGGAAAAGATAAAACTATATCGGTAAATCTATCACAGTTAACATCGCCACCTATTGCAACGTTATTATAGGCTACCCGATAGGATAACTTGTAAATCCATTGATATAAAACCCAGAGTAAAGTTGAGTAAAATTATTTTGAGTTAAGAGTATCATAACATGGCCCCACATATACTTCTATGAATTTCAGCAGCTTTTTATTAGATTTTAGTTGAGTGACGTTAATCCGTTGCTTGAATTCTAATATACTGCAATCATATATTCTTTTAAAGAAGGGCAACTATGGGCAACTATTTTTATAAGTGAAAAGACTACTCATACCTAACAATCCACCCACCGCCTAAAACCCTAGTATCATCGTACATAACACAAGCTTGCCCTGGAGTTATACCTTCATACGGATCTTGAAGTGAGACATTGGCAGTACCATCTTGGATAGTTGCCACTGTAGCAAGGCTCCCTCCATGCATAGATCTTAATTTGACTGAGCACTCCAGAGCTATTGGTTCTTCTATGAGCCAATTAATGTCTTTTATTTTCAAATCACAAGATTTTAAATCAGTTTTACTACCTGCAGTTATTTGGTTGTTTTGTGGATCTATTTTGAGGACATAAAGCGGCTCAGTGCTTGCTATTCCTAACCCCCTGCGCTGCCCTATTGTATAATAAGCAATACCGTGATGTCGTCCAATGACTGTGCCATCTTTTAGTACGATATTACCAACTTCAAAGGCTTCAGGCCTTAACTTTTCAATAATTTTAGTGTAGCCCCCTTCAGGAACAAAGCATATATCTTGGCTATCCGGTTTATCTGCAACATTTAGCCCGTATCTATTGGCTAAATCCCGGGTATTAGATTTATTTAAATGACCAACTGGAAATTCTAGAAATTCTAATTGTTCTTTAGTTATAGTAAATAGGAAATAACTTTGATCTTTTGTTGGATCAAACCCCTTATGGAGTTCTGCAGCGCCGTTTTTAATGATTTTTTGTACGTAATGGCCGGTTGCAAGGGAGTCTGCGCCTAGGTCCTTAGCTACCTTAAAAAGATCATTAAACTTTACTTTTTGATTGCAACGCACACATGGCACTGGTGTTTCGCCTCTAATATAGCTATCAGCGAAATCATCTATTACAGATTGTTTAAAAATACTCTCATAATTTAAAACATAATGAGGTATACCTATTTTCTCGGCAGCAATTTGAGCATCGTATATATCTTGCCCAGCACAGCATGCCCCTTTTTTTTCAACGAAGCTACCATAATCATAAAGCTGCAGTGTTACTCCTATCACTTCATGGCCTTGTTCATGCAGCAGCGCTGCAACAGTGGAGCTATCAACTCCTCCAGACATTGCTACAACTATTTTCTTTCTAGGCATACCTATTTAACAATTCTTTTAATAACAATCTGTTGGATAATTGATAAAATATTGCTCCAAGTCCAATAAAGTACAAGGCCGGATGGAAACGAAGCAAAAACAAATACGAAAATTAAAGGTAAATACTTCATTACCAATGCTTGGGTTGGATCTGCAGGAGCAGGATTTAAGCTTTGCTGCATATGCATAGTAATAGCCATCAATATAGGCAGTACTCCTATCATTAAAAAGGAAGGAACGCTCCAAGGAAGTAAGCCAAATAAATTAAATATAGTAGTTGGATCTGGAGCGGACAAATCTTTTATCCATCCAAAAAAAGGAGCATGCCTCATTTCAATGGTTACGGAAAGTACTTTATATAATGCAAAAAACACGGGCATTTGTAAAAGCAAAGGCAGGCATCCAGATATAGGATTAACCTTCTCTTTTTTATATAGCTCCATGACAGATTTTTGAAACGCGACAGTGTCATTACCATACATTTCTTTGATAGTCGCAAGCTGAGGTTGGAGCACCTTTAGCCTATTCATATTTACAAATCCTTTGTACGTAAGCGGAAATAATAGGACCTTAATAAAGATAGTTAAGATTAATATCGCCACTCCAAAATTACCTACAACATTATAAAAGTAATTCAGCAATAGAAATATAGGCTTAGTAATAAAGTAAAGTATTCCAAAATCGACTGCTCGATCAAAAAGAGGAATATGGTATTGATTTTGATATTGATGCAATAGATCTATATTCTTAGCTCCAGCGAACAGACGCACAGTATTATTAAAACTTTGCCCGGAAGATACAGTTATTTTATTTTGTAAGATATCTGCTTGATACTTATTGCCAAACCAAGTCAATTTAGCATTAAATAAAGCATTTTGGTTTGGTAGAATGGAAACGAGCCAGTATTTATCAGAAAAGCCTATCCATCCTTTTTGCTGTTTTTTTTCTATACTTTCTTCTTTTAAATCACTAAAGCTATATTCGGTGAGCTGATTATCAAATACAGCAATCGCACCTTCGTGGACTATAGCATTAGATTCGTTTTGGCCATACGATCTGTTTACTGAAGTATAGGGGTAAACAATAATATCTTCAGAAGAGGTATTTTCTATTCCCTGATTGATATCAAATAAGTAATTCTCATCTAATGTAATTTTAATAGTAAACTTAATCCCCTGATTATTAATCCAACATAAATTCGCAGTGTTTGGATTGCCGGTATCACCAACTTTCCAGATAGTTTTGTTATTTGGCAAATCAAATTTATTATTAGTACTTAACCAGCCGAATTCAGCAAAGTAGCTTTTTTGAGTATTTTGCGGTGAAAGCAATACTACTTTATCTTTGGTGGTGAGGTCTTTTCTATATTTTAGCAATATTAAATCGTCTAACCTTGCGCCTTGTAGGCTTATAGAGCCAGAGACATACTCATTAAAAATTTTAATTCGCTGCTCAAAATCTTGCTTTAATATTTCTTCTCTATCATGGTTTATAGCGATGCGGAGATCTGGTAGGATATTTATTTGGTTATCAGCTGTTGTGCTAATTTCTATTGATTTAGGGCTTGGGACTGGTGGAGCGAAAAAATACTGCCAACCAAATAAAATTGCTGTACTTAAAATAACAGCGAGAACTAACCTAAATTGTTCCATCAAATGACCTCAAAAGCTATTTAAAATCTTCGTCAACATAATTACAAAAGGGATGACACGAGCCAAGCCTTTTCAATGTTTTCCAGAGCCCAATTATCAACCCATGCTTTTTAAAAGAAAAAATTGCATACTCTGAGCAAGTGATTCGATATCTGCATGCAGAAGGTAAAATTGGTGATAATATGTACCTATAACCTAAAACAAGTAAAATAGCTACCTGAGTTAATAAAAAGCTTATTAACTTAAGCAATTTTTTGAGTGTATGTATCAAAACTTGCAATATATTTCTCCATTTTTTTTGTGCAAAATAGCATTTCTTCCTTCAATTTTCTATAAGGAGTGAGCAATATACCAGGCTTTGCAACTATAACACATTGAAACGGCAGTGTTATATTCTTGCTCAAGACATCAGCTATTAATGATTTCATGAGCCTTTTGCAGCGATTTCTTTGCACTGCTCCACCTATCCTGCGGCTTGCAGTAAAGCCTACTTTTAAAGTTTTAAGGTCTTCATAATTAGGCATATAAAATAACAAAAAGCTTGAAGAATAAACCTTCAAACCGTCGTTTGTAATTTTTTTAAAATCTAATGATTTTTTTAGCCTTTTAATGCTGAAGGTCACTACATAAAAAACTTAAGCTGATAGGACCTTGCGCCCTTGTGCTCTGCGGTTATTCAAAATTTTTCTACCACCAACAGTTGCCATTCTAGCTCTAAAACCATGGCGGCGCTTTCTAACTAACTTACTTGGTTGATAGGTTCTTTTAGTAGACATAAAACTGCAATTATATAAATAAAACTCTCGCTTCTTTATAAACAACAAATAGTAAAAGTCAATATAAAACAGCTACAGCTAACTAGAAATTAATAGCCGAATCTTTATTTGACCGCACATATAACCCTTTTCGCTTTTGTTTTGATATTCAATGCCTTAGCTATAGACCGGACTTGTACCATGAGGAGGTAATAAGATATCTGGATACTTTTTTACATAAAAATAAAACTAATTGTCGAATTCTTTAGTGCAAGTTGATAGGATTAATTTTGTGGTGAAATCAAATTCTATGGAAGAATAAAAATTATGAAAAAAACATTTTATTTTTAAGTATATGGTCACTGCTTGCAGGCCAAGCAATTGCATTACATTTGGTTCTAAATGATCAGATCATGTAATTCACACTAACTCCTGGCAATACAGATGATCGAGTCGTTGTTAA
>JALDTH010000057.1 GCA_030073355.1 Candidatus Midichloria sp.
TTTATAGAATGCTTGATTAACCATCCTTCTGTAATCTTGCAAAAGTCATCAATAAAACAAAATAATTCTGTAATATCATATCAGATAATTTAATCAATCGGACTATAAAATTTCATGTGGTAACTAAAGGAGAAGAATTTGCAGAAAAAACAAGCAAATCTCTTAAGTTTGTGGCTAATAAACTTAAACCTCTTTCCCTAATACATTTAAAATCCAATAAAGATAAACTTTCTTGGGTGTGCGAGAAGGAGGAGCAGAGGGTATTCGTCATGGGCAGATTTTGCTTACACTCCTTTGAATGAAGAAAACAGAAATTTGTCTAGTGACAGTAGAAAGCAATGCTAAAGAGAAACAAGAATCTATAATGTAGAAAAGAATTCGTGTTTTATAGATAACCAAGTCCATAATATTATTAAGATAGGGCAAATCTCAAGCAAAATTGGTTGTGGAGAAATTTACATTATTAAAATTACTTATTGTTCTTAACTTTGAATTAATACTTTTATAGATTTACAATTTCTTGTTTTTATTATAAATAAGCTAGAGTGTTTTAAGAATTTTAATTGAGGGTATTAAGAAATGGCTGCAAAAATAAGATTAGCTAGAGCTGGAGCAAAAGGTAGACCTTATTATAGAATAGTTGTTGCTGACTCAAAAGGTCCAAGGGATGGGAAGTATATTGCAAAAATCGGAAATTATAATCCCCTTTTGCCAAGTGATTCTCCAGAAAGAGTTGTGGCAGATGCTGAAAAAATTAAACATTGGCTTTCTGTTGGCGCTCAACCTACTACAACAGTCAAAAGGCTTTTAAAAGGATTTAAATTAGGCTTATCAGCTTAAGAAATGGCTGAACATGATTTTGATGTTAAGATCGCGATTATAGGTCGGGCAAAAGGTTTGAAAGGGTATGTTCAGCTTCACTTATTTCTATCATCTCCAAAAGATCTTAACACCTTAAATGGTCTGATTTTTGATAAAAGTAGCAAAACTTATGAAATAAAAATAATTTCAGAAAAAAAAAGTTACTACATAGCTAAAATTGATGGCGTTGATTCAAGAAAGCAGGCTGAAGCTTTAAGAGGGACTGATCTATTTATCAAAAGATCTTCTCTTCCTCCAACACCACTAGAAGATTTTTATTATGTAGACCTAATCGACATGGAAGTTTTTTCAGAAATCGGAGAATATATCGGTAAAGTAAGTAATATAAAAAACTTTGGTGCTGGCGATCTTCTAGAAATCGATTTGATAAATAAGAAAGACTCAATATATCACCTTTTTAATAAAATATTCGTTCCCGAAGTTGACTTAATAAATAAAAAAATAATTATCAAAACTGCCTCAGATGTAAAAATTGATTAAGATGAGGGCTCACTTTTTTCAGAAAAATATATCTGCAGATAAATTTGTAATTGGTTGTGAAGGAAGAATGGTATTCTTTACCTGCTCTTGGTTTAAAAGCCATAAAAGTTAAGGTGGACTCCAGGCGCAAAAAACCTCAGCGCTACACGCTTTTAATATACTAGCCTACACCGAAGATAACAAGGAATACGTAAAATTTGAAGTCCATACAATTCAAGGAAACAGAAAAATTGTTAAGTCTTGCGTTGCACCACTAATTGATAGGCGTATCGTAAAAAGTTCTAATGGCTCCTTTATAACAGCGTTATGTAATACTTACTCAAATCCAACTAGGATTTAATTCTTGGGACATAGAAATCAACTTAACCAGTAGAGACGCTATGGGATATCGCATGTTACTAGGAAGGGAAGCAATGCACAATAAAGTCTTAGTGGACCCAGATTGTTCATTTCTTGTTAAAAAAATGAGTGATCGAGAGGCAATTAAGTATTATACGAATTGTGTAGATAAAAAACCGCTTCAAATATAGTCTTACTAGCTTCTAATCTGGAACTCTATTCTAATAAACGGATTATAGAAGCCAGCTGAAGCGCGGAGGCCATAATATATCTTTTGTTAACGTCAGTAACTGCTATATCAATATCCGAGCCGATATTCCTGCAATTTATCACAGAGGCGGAGAACAGATAAAGGAAATCGATGCAGTGGTTCCTAAGGCTCAAGCCTAGTATGAAGTTTTATGGCTGCGCTCTGGTTAGACAGTTCCAGGCATTGGGAGTTTTTACCTTAATGACACCGTTTCAATTAGTAATTTCAAAGATAAGCTAAAGTGCCTTCAAATACTTGCAAATAAAGGTATAGATATGCCTATTACAAGTTTTGCAAACTCGCCATAAGATACCAAACATCTAATTAAAGCCGTAGGTGGAGTCCCCTTAATAATTAAATTATTAGAATGTACACAAAAAAAGGAGTAGTTGCAGAGAGTCAGAAAGCAGCTTCTAGCATTATTGGGGTAAACAAGAATTCGTTAGAGAGGCTGATGGGTGCAATATTAGGTGTTTTGTAATTGATGATACAGTTTTTGCAGCAATGCAACGTAAAGCAGCGTACGATGATTTTAGGTCTAACCTGCATTTAGGTGGGAGCGCCTCAAAAGTAAAGCTTTCTCCCACAGAGAGCAAGATGGCAATAAATTGTGCAAAAAGTTTAGGGCTTAGAGTTGCTGGAGTTGACATTCTAAGATCCAGCAAGGGACCAAAAGTTATAGAGGTCAATTTCTTCCCTAAGCCTTGAGGGGATAGAACAAATCTTGAAGCTTGATATCGCAGGTTATATGATATTGTGCATAGAAAAATATATATGGAGAATAAAACCAAAATTAGAAACTTCAGTCATACTATTCTCCTACAGCTTGTTTGGCAATATTAATATTAAGCATCTTTTTAGAGAATCCCTCCTGTTTTTGAGAAGGATTTTGGCTATTTTGTTTAGCAACCCCGCCCTTTGCAGTTATTATCTGGAATTATTATAGGATTTTTCTTTACTCCCGCAATACGTTGATTATCCCATGGCTCTCTCAAGTAATTTTTATTTATAAAAATTATCCCAAGTTAATAATCAGTGAAGAAATTCTTTCAAAAAAACTCGACATGGCATGACCGATATAAGGAATCATGATGAGCATAGTAAACATTAAAACCACAAGTTTTGGAATAAAAGTAAGAGCTGGCTCCTGTATCTGAGTCAACGCCTGTTGTACTAAGGAAACCAGCGAACCCATGACCAACGCCACGAGCAGCAGAGGTAATGATACTTTAAGTAGTACAAACAAAGCTTCTTTTGTGATATCTATTACTGGCTTCCGGTTCCGTTTTTTACACTTTTAATTTATAGTTTTATCTATGGAGTCGCTATCTTGGTTTTTACGTTGAAGATATAATCCGAGAAAGTCAATAGGAGATATCATTAATGGTGGATAGCCGCCGTCTCTTGTAATGTCGGATAATATACGTCTCGCATATGGAAATATTATATTTGGGCAGTTTACAGATAAAATTAATTCTTTCTGCGCTTGATCCATATTTTCTTTGTCGATAGTGAAAACTCCTGCATATTGCAATTCAACTAAAAAAAGATTTTGGTCTTCTGCTTTAGCATCTGCTTCAATTTTTAGCACAACCTCATAAGTATTTTTCTCTAAAATATTGACATTTATCTCTAAATCTAGGTTAATTGCAGGTTGTTCCTGCTGCATAAAAGAAAAAGGAGTTCTTGGGTTTTCAAAACAAATATCTTTGATATATTGAGCATTAACTGAAATAGCGTTACTTACTGTTTGCTTATTTTGGTTGGTCATATATTATTAACGTTATTAGAAATTAATTAGGAAAGTTATAGCAAATTAACTTGCACAATACAAAGGATATCTGATACAAGATTTTTAGTATAAATAATTAGGTGACCATGCTCGATCTTATTATCTTAGCAATTATAGCGATAGTTATTATCTCAAAGCTACTTAGTATATTAGGTAGAAGCGATGATGATTTCGCTGAAAAAAATAATAAAATGGACCCAATTATCGAGCAATTATACAAAAAAAATGCTGCTTCGCGAGAAAAAGTTGATATTGAAATAGTTTCTGCGATCGAAGCTGGGCTTCCTCAAAATATAAGAGACGTTTTTGATAGTATCAGAAAAAAAGAGCCTACATTCAATGCTGATGCATTCTTAAAAGGGGCAAAAGCTGCTTTCAATATCATCATCCAAGCCTTTGCTAAAAACGACAAAGAAACTTTAAAAAATTTACTTGCTCCTTCAGTATTCAAAGATTTTGCAAATGCTATAGATGCAAGAATTGCCCAAAAACAAGTTTTAGAGAAAATGGTGGTTGGAATAAACGAAATAGAAATAACAGATGCAGATTTATCAGAAGATACTGCAACCATTGCAGTAAAAATCACTAGTGATCAAGTAACCGCTTTAAAAGATTACTTAGGAAATGTGCTAGATGGAAACTCTAGTACAGTAGTAACAAATCAAGACTTATGGATTTTTACTCGTAATTTAAGGAAGGATAAGGTGTGGTTCTTAACAAATACGAATTCGACATAAAAAAAATAGCTTTTTTATTATTATTTATAACTCTTTTTTCTACTAGTTGCTCTAAAGGTGGAGTAATTAGAGAGGCGCATTTTAATAAATCTTCTTTTACAAATTTGAAAGGCTGGAAAAACGACAGACACTTAGCCGCTTTCAAAGCATTTTTAAACTCCTGTTATGCAATCATGAAAAGGAAGCCAGGCGACCCGATCAGTGGATTGACCAGCGTTGGTGGCAAATCCGAAGATTGGCAGCAAATATGCGTTACTGGACTAATTTCGGAAATAGAATCCGATCAAGAAGCAAGAGAATTTTTTGAAAAGTGGTTTGCTGTTTATTCTATAACGGATGAAAAAGGTAGCGATATGGGTAGGATGACCGGCTATTATGAAATAGAATTAAACGGCAGTAGAAAACCAACAAAAAAATACAAGTACCCTATATACAAAGCCCCTCCTAATATCGAAAAATTAAAGGGCTGTAATGGCTTCTGTCATGCTTCAATTAATAGAGGAGCGCTGAAAAATAAAAATCTTGAGATAGTATGGGTCGATAGTAAGGCTAGAGCCTTCTTTCTTCGCATTCAAGGCTCTGGAGTAGTTAGATTACCTAGCGGCCAAGAAGTAAAATTGGGTTATGCATGCCAGAACGGCTTTCCTTACACTGGCATCGGCTCAGTTTTTAAAAAACATGGTATTGATGGTGTTTGTACTGCAACTCAAATTATGGAATGGCTTGATAAAAACCCAAAAAGAGGTATACGCTTAATGGAAGAAGACAAGTCATATGTCTTTTTTAGAGAAGTATACGGAGAAAGCCCTATGGGGGGACAAGGTGTGCCTTTAAAGGGTGAAAGGTCTATCGCAATAGATGTAAAGATTTACCCTTATGGTGCTCCTTTTTGGCTCGAGATGAACTTGCCAACTACTAAGTATAGTAGATCCACTGATCCTTATAACAGACTCATGGTTGCTCAGGATACCGGAGGTGCCATAAAAGGTGCAATAAGAGCTGATATCTTCTTTGGTATAGGAACAAAAGCAGAAGTCTTGGCCAGCAGCACCAGCAGTATAGGAAGGTACTACATATTACTTCCAAAATCGATATATGTCCCAACTACCCAAAAAGCTTTTTAATTAATTTTTAATTAAAAATTAAATATTCATATGCTATCAGGGCGCACCAACGAACAAAAAAGAGCATTGGTAAGGCCTATAACAAACGCTGTAACCTATACTCTTATGGTTAAAGAAGAAAAGGTTAAAATAATTTATTACCGAGATAGAGCCCAACGATTATGCCACTGCTGGTAAATTGACTCTAATACCACAGTTGCAAGTGAGCAAAACGAATAACCAGCAAATATTTTCAATGATACTGTAACTACAGAGATAGACTTGTGCAGAAAGTTAAGCTTCAAGAGAAAGCTAAAGCAAGGAGTATGTTTACTTTAAATGCATGAACTTATCTTGCGTGTTTATTGTCCTTACTAAAGGACTTTTTTCTGAATAAATGATAACCATTAATAAGAGATTCTATCTCAGCGCTCATTACCTACAATGAATTAAAATTAATCAAATAAGCCATGGAAAGTCAAAAAAAGTATCCACTACCGTTGATTTTACTCCATATATTTAGGAAGCTTAAGTAAACGTATTGAGTTTAATTAAATAGAATCCTAAAATGGATAAGCTCCTAAGAAACAAGCATCTACGGAAGAAGATGTTAAAGAAATTCTACCCTTAAGCGATGGCACATTAGAGCTTTCTCTGCACCTTAAAGAAAAGGATATAAAACTTCCTCATAAGCTCAATACCTCCAGTGTTCCTATCAGTTTTTTACTGATATATACACAATCTCCAAACAAAAGGCCTGTCAGA
>JALDTH010000058.1 GCA_030073355.1 Candidatus Midichloria sp.
CGAATCCAATAGATTATCAGTGGGTTTGATACATTCTCTAATCTTTCGATTGATCTTATTCCAATGCCTTCCAAGTATATTTTGATAACTCTTATACGTTTATCTAATCTATATTTAAGGCAGTTATCAACATCTTTGAAGGTTCTGCCACATGATTTGCATCTATACCTTTGTTGGCCCAATGAATTCTTACCATTCTTAACTAACTCTTTGTTTCCACAGCCTTTGCAATTGCTCCATAAAATACCTTTTTCTTGGTAATCTATCTTTTCTATCCACGGCCAACCGTTATTTAGCAATGCCATATAGAAAAACTAATTATAAAGGTGCCAAGATTAAAGATTTGCATTATACTAACTACAAAAAGTTTATTGGGAGTTTTTAAATAGGTGCATTTTATCGATGAGGCAAAAATATATTTAAAATCTGGGAATGGTGGTGCTGGTGCTTCAAGCTTTAGAAGGGAAAAGTTTATTGAATATGGAGGACCTGATGGTGGTAATGGCGGAAAGGGAGGCAGTATAATTTTTAAGGCCGTACAAAACCTTAATACATTGATAGATTTTCGTTATAAGCAGCATTTTAAAGCCCAAAATGGCAAAAGGGGAAGTGGGGCTAACAAAACAGGTGCACACGGCGAGGATATTATAATAGAGGTTCCACTTTGGACTCAGATTTATGATGAAGATGGTGATACTTTGCTCTATGATATAAATGAGGCCGGTAAAGAGGTAATTATTGCAGAAGGAGGAGATGGGGGCCTGGGTAATGCCAGCTTTAAAACCTCAACTAATAGAGCACCAAGGGTGAGCACTGAAGGTTGGCCTGGTACAGAAATGTGGGTTTGGTTGAAACTTAAATTATTATCGGATGTTGGATTGCTTGGATTTCCGAACGCAGGAAAGTCAACTTTTTTATCGGTAATTAGTGCGGCGAAACCTAAAATTGCTGATTATCCTTTTACTACTCTTAAGCCTCAGTTAGGGGCTGCTTATATCGACCATGAAGAAATTATTATAGCTGATATTCCAGGCCTTATAGAGGGAGCGAGTGAAGGCGCAGGCCTTGGGCATAAGTTTTTAAAACATCTAGAAAGGTGTAAGGTCCTACTGCACTTAATTGATATTGCGGAAGAAGATAGCGAGTTAAAATACCAAATTATTAGATCTGAGTTGAAGCAGTATAGCCATGAGCTTGCAGTTAAGCCCGAATTGATCATCTTGAGCAAAAATGATTTAATGAGAGAAGAAGAGCAGCACGAGAAGATTAATACTTTTTTTAAGAGGACAGGGCTCAAGCCTATGGTCTTCTCTGCAGTAACTGGTGTAGGAATAAAAGAAGTTTTAAGAGCTTTAAATAGTATGCTAAAGGAAGGTATAGTTGGCTGAGCTTGGCATGGAGTTTATACTTAGGAATTAGAGAGATTATTTTAGCTTTCTTTAGATAAAGGATTTGCAGTTAATGCACAAGCCTTTTAAATAAATATTGACGTGCAGTGATAATTCTTATATCAATGGTTTATTGAGTCTGTTTTTCTTCATGTTATACTTTTATCCCAAAAGAAATTCTAGAGCTAAGCTCTTAGCACTTGCTGGCATTCATGTTTACCGCTTAAAGTTTATTGTCGACCTCAATTAAGGAGCTTATTTATGGCAAATGTAGATTTGGAATTAATCATCGCTCTTAACCTCAACTGCTTTTGGGGTGGCGGTTAATGGGATTAATGTTAATAATGGAGCTGGAATAATCTGTACCAAAAACAGGAAATGTAAACAAAGATAGGTTTATGGTATATAATAAATTGGAGCTCATAGAGCTGACCCGAATTGTAAGAGTGCAGCAGGACAAGTATATATAGTTTATGCTGGACTTCAATTTTGGATTAAGGAGAGAATTTAATAGAAGGTTTAGCTGATTTGAGGCAATAAGCAATTAAAGTAGAGATAAAGTGTATAAAAGCGTTAAGTATAAATCTATGTCTAGTATGTTCTAATTCGAAGTGATTAAATAGCTGCCAATTGCTGTGTATGCTCTGAATGAATCCAAATTAGAAAAGAATAATTACTTTCGTATCTCTTCTAATATAAACTCTATTTTCTTAATCTTTGCTCTATTCTCATTATACCATTCTTCCATCTGATCTGCACTATTAGCGTAAGCGATGTTATTCCTCTTTTCTGCATCTATTGCTGCTAACTCTATATGTTTTTTAACAGTACCTGTTCCTTGAAGCTTTTGCTAGTGGTGCATACCAAATAGCCCTATAGTAGCAGTGCTACCTACCATGGATGCTGCACATTAAGCTAATTGTTGCAAATTCTCCTGTGCTATATAGCCGCTGATACAGGTGAAGAGAATCGCTAATATAACTGATGCGATGAAGGATTTAGAGTTGGTCCAAGATTTCAAAAATCCAGCAAGTAAGAGGGACTATAATAAGGGGAGCCCAGAAATTGCTGGATAGCCATTCTAATTCCATTATTCCTTTTCAGGAGAGAGAGAAGAACGGCTAGCCCAGCTACGCCAAAAGTATAAAGCCTAGCGATGGTTATAGCTTGTTTTTCAGTGAGGGGTATTAATTTTTTGACGATATCATGAGTTACAAGCATACTAGTATTGTTGAGCCATGAGCCTGCGGTTGACATTATTACTGATAACAAGCCAGCAGTTACTATGCCTTTTTTATGCCGACGCATAAGTGATTATATTTGGCTCCTTAACTTTAATGAAGAAGCCAATTAAACAAACTGCGATTATAAAAAATAAATGTAGAACAGGAATGATCTTAAGGCAGCGAGTCAGCTGATTAGAGTTTTTACTTAGAAGAAATCTCTGTATAAATGTTCCTTCAGTTAAGGGTAATAAGCTGTAAAATATTAGGCTTAAAAAATAATCCGATATTTTCCTGAGTAAAATTTAGAGTTTTCATTTCTGTAGGTAACTGAGTTAATATTCTATAGTATTCAGTTATTCCGCCTAGAGCATATTCTTTGAGTGTTGTAACTGACCTATATTTATATAGTACAACGCCAATACAAACTAGAAAATAAAGAACGATAATAACTGCATCAAGAGTATGTATATTATACATTAATTTATAATGCACGCATCTGTAATAATATTATTTAATACAACTGTTGGTCTAAAAAAGCAAACTTTTTGGATTATGCTGTTGATTCTTAAACTACTTGAAGAGATTTTTTGTCCTGCGGTCCATTTTTTATTAAGGATTTGAGTATTAAGGCATAGATAGGCGATATGTTTGTTTAATTTACTGCACAATTTTTCAACGATATTAATGCACTGACAAAGAGAATAGTTCTATAGAAAATTAGATTTATTCTATTTCTAATATTTTATGTAGCTGCATAGATAGGATCGCATTGCGTTTGTAGGCTACTTGCATTGCTAATATAGTATTGGCTAAATTTAATTTTTCATCGAACTCGGTATCACAAAACGTGCATGCTAAGTTACACCCAGAAAGCCTTATGAAAATGGCAGGAGCGCCAGCGTATAGGCCTTCACCTTGTAAAGTATCGAATATAGAGTTTACCTTGAGGCAAGACCCATCACCTTTTTCAGGTTTGAGTATTGGGTTATTTCCAAGCATATTTATAATCCAGTAAAGCCGAATCCACCAGCACCACGTGCAGTTTCATCTAAAGATTCCATCAAGTTCCAATTAATTCTTTCATATCTAGCAACGATCATTTGTGCAATTCTCATGCCTCTTGTAATTTGGAAAGTTTCCTCACTTAAATTGATTAAGGATACAAAGATTTCGCCTCTATAATCAGCATCAATGGTACCAGGAGCATTAGTGATCGTTATACCACTATTTATAGCGAGCCCAGATCGAGGCCTGATTTGTGCTTCAAAACCTTTAGGCAACGCTATTGCTATTCCAGTTGGAATTAATTTCCTTTGTCTTGTAGATAATTCAACTGACTCATTTTCTGAAATTGCAGCCATTAGGTCCATACCAGCACTATCAATTGTTGCATAAGACGGTAAAGGTAATTCTTTATAATGTTCAAGCTTTTTAATGGAGACTAAGAAGTTGCTCATATTATTTATTTTGAATTCAACATCTTCTGTATATCAGAATTGTCAATATTGTCACCTTCTTTTTACAAATCCTTAGAATGCTCTAGTTGTAGAGCATCGCTTTGATATTTTTTCGCTGGCCCGCCGCGTAGTTTGATTAATTGATCAATAACAGTTGTTTTGTCCCATTTGATATGCCGATTTGTTCTCATGATTTCCATAAGATTTTTGTCTAAAATTATGGTGTAGTGTGCTCCACTAATTTCTAAGGTTTTCATAACTTTTTTATTTTGATCAATAAATAACCCGAGATTAGCAATACTAGTATTTTTGTATATAGAATATAAAAATTCAGGCTGCTTAAAATCTATTGAGATTGGAATAATTTCAATATCTGCAACATTTTCATACAATAACTTTGATTTTAAGGTATCTAATCTTTTTAGTTCATTAATACACTCGACACACAAACTTGCCCAGAAATAAAGGATAACTATTTGACCTTCAAAATCTTTAATATCGTAGTTATTTTCTACTTCGTCTACAAAATTAATTCTGGGTATTTTTCTCACTGCCTTAGAAAAAACCAATTTCTGCATGATTGCCTTTTGTTCAGTTTCACAAAAAGTAGCTTTGGTGCTTAAAAAAGCAATTAATAAAAATATAAAAAAGCTTTTCATTCAGAAAAACATACAATTGAAATACTCTGCTAATAAAGTATATAATAATTCCAGACTTCGTGCAATAATGCCTTAGGCAGCCATTTCTTTTTTCTTTTTAGAAATTTTTTGCACCTGTGACCTAACTAGCAGTAAACCGGCTATTATGATTAAAGTATACCCAATACAAGAAAATTTACTGTGCTGCTCGGCGAAGAAGAGCCAGCCTAAAAATGCGCTAAACATCAATTTGGTATATCTAAAAGGTATTACTACAGATAATTCTGATTTTAATGCATTAAAATACATGACGCCATGAATAAAATAACAGGCTGCAATAAAGCCTATTAAAAGTATATGATCTAATTTCAAATGGATAGTTGATAAATCAATGAATTCTGGGATAAGTGGTAAATTAATATTCCAAAGAGTTACTTCGCTCCACTTAATGAAGGCAGGAGGGATAGATAAAATTGAGGCGGTTAACAATAAATAGAACATTTGAGTTTTGTTATGCTCAGTGCTGCTTAATAATTTTACTGTTATAGTGTTGCAGGCCCAAAAAGAGATTGCGAGCAAAATTAAAATATGCCCCTTATTATAACTCGTACTTTGTATTGTACCAAACCCTGAAATAATTTCAGGATTTACTACAATAAGCGCCCCAATAAAGGCTAAGATTATTGCTACTATTTTTGAAACAGAAATTTCTTCTGAAAAAAACAGAATGCCAAAGATGGTAACAATTAAATATTGAAGATTTTCAAGGGCTGCAGCATCCGCCATATTAACAAAATACAGGCCATGATAAAAACATAACGCCCCAGCAACGCTAAATAAACTACGTAACATATGCGACATTATTTTTTGAGTCTTAAGTCGTTTCAGCCCATCTTTTAAAACCCATGGCAATATTATGATCAGTAAGCTAAATTTATATAAAAAAACTATTATGCCAGCGTGTAAATCTTGTCTCAGGGTTTTTACTGCGATATCTAGGCCTGCCAAAGCTAGAGTATTAACTAACATGAATGAAATGCCATAGAGCGAATGCTGCTGTTTCATGACAATGCTCCGTATATTGGGAATTGAAAGTAATAGATTTTTAAAGAAACGGATACAGCAAAAGATTTAAAAGATTTCATAGCAAAGAAATTTTAGATAGCCTTATATCAATGATTGGGGCTTTAGTCAATTATTTTGAGAAAGTATTGATAACCTAAGTTTTGGATAAGAACAGTTAAAGAAAGGGGTATTTAGAGATCTGAATAAGGTACTATATGTTTATTTTT
>JALDTH010000059.1 GCA_030073355.1 Candidatus Midichloria sp.
TCCAGGTTTCTTTTGCGCTCTCTTTATTACTACTACTTCCTTCTTTCTTCAATTTATTTTGTTAACAGTGCCATAGTGAAAAGTGTTAACGATGAAAAACTACTCTCAATAGCAATGAAACTACAGAGCAATCAGAAAGAGTAGATATATTGCAACTTGTTGACTTCAGTAAATTATTTGATAATTAATATATAACTTAGCTATTTTCTGCGATGAACAAGAACGCAACACTAGTATACTTGATGTGCTAGACAAAGATTTTTATGCTATACTAGTTCCTGTCGGGCTGGAAGGCGGTTTTACTGATAATGAAAGAGAATTTTTACTCATAGTCATTGAAAATTTCACTCGTAATTAATTTTAATAATGTCTTACAACTACAAGCAATAATTTCAAGCGCCACTAATGCTGAAATTAAATTAGCAATCATTGGAGATGTGGCTGATAAGTTTATTAAAGCCGAAGAGGGAACCACAATATTTATTCACACCCTACAAAAAAAATTTGGTAAAGTTTTTATAACTGATGGGGCTAGCGATTGGTATCCAGGTTTTGTATTGCTAAACAATGATTTAACCAGAGGATTTCTAGAGGAATTAGAGAATATTGAGCAAAGAATCTGATTAGAAAACTATTTATCAGAGCCTTAACTCTAGTGGAGTGAAATTTTCTTCTAGCGATAAATTATAACGTAGAAGCACCTCTTTGGGTATATTAAAATGGTTTATAAATAAGGTAGCAAATTTAGCTTATGTATTATGATGACAGTTTAAGATAAAGAGAGGGAGAACTTTTCTTCTAACTTTTTACCTGAAACTGACATTATTACAGAGATTGTAGAATTTTAACAATATTATACATAAAGCCGATTTTTAATAAAAATTTAACAAACTGATTTATAGAATGCATATTTGTTTAATTATTTTAATTAAATGTGTTTAATCTTTTGTAGATACATATAATCTTTATCATGATAAAAAAATATTCTTTTTTAAATGATTAAATATGAACACAAAAAGAAATATGAACACAAAAAGCTGTTTTTCATCTGCGTTTTGATGATTTTAACAGTATATGTATTTGGACTTACAAGGGCAGTTAAAGACACTTTAGTTATATCCGCTTTAGGGGTTGAGGTCATTACAACTTTAAAATTATATGGTACCTTGCCTGTTACTATCATAATAATACTTACCTACACGAATTTATTAAAGAAAGTAAAAAAGGCAACAATTTACCATTCAATGAATCTCTTTTTTTCGTTGTTCTTTCTTATTTACGCATTTTTTATTTATCCTAATGCTGAATCATTGAATATAAAGTTAGAGCCACACTTTATGCGTGAGATAAGAGCCGATTGGTATTTCTTACGTTATTTAGTAATTGTTGGTAGCAATTGGACTCACAGTTTATTTTACATTATTGCCGAGCTTTGGGGCAGTGTAATGCTCATGTTATTATTTTGGCAAATCGTTAATCAAACTACTGACGTAAAGCAAGCTAAGAAAGTATATCCTGTGATAATGTTAGTAGGGCAGATAGGCATGGTTGCTTCTGGCGAAACGATACAATACTTTGCTAATTTTGATTTGTATGATGCATGGGATCAAACATTTCATTATCTCATCTTAACAATAGTATTTTTGAGCGTCTTGATCTCATTAACTTTTTTATATTTAAGCCGTTTTATTGTTGGAATAAATAATATAAACCAGGTTCAACAAGCTATTTATCCAAGTCAAGATAACCTGATAAGTAATTTACAGTTGGTATTTTCATCAAGATATACCATTTTAATAATGGCTTTAATATTTTGTTATGCTTTCACTTCAATATTAGTTGAATCAATTTGGAAGAGCATAGTGAGGTCTTCTTATCCTGATCCAATAGATTATAGTAACTTCATGGGGCACATTCAAACTTACACTGCTGTTACCTCTATGATCTTTATGCTAATCAGTGCTTATTTGATGAGATTTATAACCTGGAAGGCAGCTTCGTTAATAACACCAATAGTTATCTTTATTACAACCACAGCTTTTTTCTCAGCGCTTATTTACTGTGATTACGTTTCTCAAGACGGCACCAATGTGGAGAGCATAGGAATGATTTCAATAGCTATCTTCTTTGGAGCAATACAAAATATATTTAGTCGCTCTTGCCATGCTTTCTTTGATCCAACGAAGGAGATAGCATTTATTCCTCTACCTGAGCCTTTAAGATCAATAAGTAAAGCTTTTGATATTTTAACACTAAGACTAGGAAAGGCTGGAGGAGCGTTTATTCAGTGGATAATGCTCTCTTTTATACCAGGCTCTTCATTATTAACTTTAGTACCTAATGTATTCCTAATAATGATACTGATTACTGCAGTATGGCTACTATCGGTAATGGCGTTGTCTTATGAATTTAATAATAAAATATATCAAAAGTAGTTTTTGTTTTTTATGTACAAGTTAGCCGAATTTTTTAAAACTTTTCGAGTCGAGTTTTCTTTATTCTTTTTTATACAATTAGCTCTAAGACTATACTTGTTAATTATATCTGGTATAGATTCTATATCTTTCCTCAATTATATAACCATATTCAGTTATGGTTTTTTATATGATCTTGTGACTTTTGGGTGGATACTTTCAGTCCTATCTTTGACTACTCTAATTTGGCTTCCGCAAGAAGAGATTATAATATTTAAAATTTTGAGGTTTTTTGTATTTTTTACTTTTATATTTATTATTTTTCTTGCAGCCACCTCAGAGATTATTTTTTGGTGTGAATTTAAATCGAGATTTAATTTCATAGCGGTAGATTATTTAGTTTATACTGATGAAGTAATAAAAAATCTCATGCAGTCATATGCATTTATTGAAATTCTCATCGGACTTTCAATAGGCTCTCTAATTACCGCTATAGTATTATTTAAATTCTTAAAGACTACTATTAATAGTTCCAGGCTTTTACCTTTTGTTATGGTAGCTCTATTTAATTTTGTCTCTTATTCTTTTGTTAATAATGACTTAGTAAATAGTGATAATAGATATATCAATGAGATATCAAAAAATGGATTGTATTCTCTATTCTCAGCTTATTTTCATAACGATTTATCATATGAGGAATTTTATACAACACTAGATGAGCCTACTAGGTTTAATATCTTGCAATCTAAATTTAAACAAGACTTTCATAAGGGCTCTATAATTAGATCCATTAAATCGAGCGCTAAAGAAAAAAAACATAATATCGTTATTATTACTGTTGAGAGTCTAAGCGCTGAATTTTTAAGCGCCTTTGGTAATACGCTTAATATCACTCCTTATTTAGACGACCTGAAGGATAAATCAGTCTTTTTTACTAATGTGTATGCAACTGGCACACGTACAGTTTATGGACTTGCTGCTATAACTCTTTCTATGCCACCAATTCCAGGAAATTCTATAGTAAGACGTCCAGAAAATGAAGATATGTTTTCTCTAGGAGGAGTCTTGAAGACAAAAGGTTATCATAATCAATTCGTATACGGTGGTTTTGGTTATTTTGATAATATGAACTACTTTTTTCAAAACAATGGTTATCAAATTATAGATAGAGCAAACTTCAAAAGTGAAGAAGTAACTTTTTCAAATGCTTGGGGAGTGTGCGATGAAGATTTGTTAAATAAGGCATTAAAGGAGATAGATATTTTATATGAGAAATCTTTGCCTTTCTTCCAAATGATTATGACTACTTCAAATCATAGGCCCTTTACCTTTCCAGCGGGCAGGATAGACTTGACCACCAAAAAAAGAGAAAGTGCAGTTAAATATACAGATTATACTATAGGAAAGTTTTTAGAAGAGGCTAAAAAGAAGCCATGGTTTGATAATACAATATTTGTTATTATTGCAGATCATGCAGCAAGTAGTTGTGGGAAAATAGCTCTCGATCCAAATAAACATCGTATACCTTTATTTCTGTATGCGCCTAAGATATTAACTCCAAAGATTATAAGTCACCTCTCAAGCCAAATAGACTTAGCTCCAACTTTATTAGGGATTTTAAATATGGAATATGAAAGTAAATTCTATGGTTTTGATTTATTAAGAGAGGACTCTAACAGGGCATTTATTTCGAATTATAGAGAAATGGGTTATATAGAAGATAATAAGATGGTTATCTTGAGCCCTACTAGACAAAAGAAGTTTTTCATTAAAGATAATAAAGAACAATTTGTTGCTCTTGAAGAAGAGGACAAAAATTTATTAGAAACTGCTATATCTTATTTTCAAACCGCAACTAATTGGCGCTTATATAGTAAAGAACACTAATATAACTTGAACAGGAGATTGAACTTTTTCTATTTTGCGAGCATATTAAAAATATTACCTCTATTTAATCATATAGGTAATATTGTCTATTAAACAGACCGCTTAAATGAAGAAGAGCACGATCAAGAAAATACTGAAAAAAATAGGAGCAGAGCTTGATAAAAAGCAGCATTTAGTAAGGAAGCAGAATTAGCTGAACTATTAGAAAGGTTGCAGCGCTCTATTAACCAAATTGCTCAAGAAAAGGAAATAGTAACAAATTATGGAAGCACTTATTTATGGTTTTGGGGAGTTTTTTGAATTGGAACAAAAAAAGCAGAAATTGATCATAATCGATATAAAGAAAAAGGAACTGGAACTAGAAACGATCCGTGATCAATTAAGAGAGATATACTTTCTGAGCAAAAGAAATATGAATACATTCTGAAAAAACTCCATATAGAGGATAGAGGAGTCAAAAAACAAGAAAAAATTGAGAGAGATACTTTAGACAACTTTAAAGGTAAGGAATAAGGCTTAATTAATGATTGCAAGAAGAATATTAGGAACTAAATTATATTGAATATTTTGGAATATATATAATTAACTAACAACTATTCAATAAAAACACTAGACATAAAGCATATATTACTATTATCTTGCATATTATTTATTATTTTATATAGATTATGAACAAAACAGAATTTATAGCAGCAATTGCTACTCATAATAATTCAACAAAAGCTGAGGCAGCTAGATTTGTAGACTCTTTTATTTCTGTAGTAACAGAAACTTTACAGTGTGGAGATGAGGTCAGATTAGTTGGCTTTGGCTCTTTTAAAGTAAAAGATGTGGCTGCAAGAGATACTAGAAATCCACAAACTGGAAAAATAATTAAAGTTCCTGCAACCAAGAGACCAAGATTTAGCGCAGGTAAGGAATTAAAAGAAGTAACTAACCACTGTAAGAAGTAGGTACTGTCCGGTTCCTACCTAAGAGTTTCACAAGAAATGACAAGGTAAAGCGAAAGGCAATGAGTCTTAGGAAATTGGCAAGGCTAGAAGGGTAGGGCTGTAGCTATGACTCCTATAGCTGATTAATAGAGCAGTTAGTTAAGCAGGGCGCAAGAACTAAAAAATGTATATACTGCATATTAATGAAGAATTGAAAAATTCTCAGCAGGACGTGAGTTGTATCATGTTTGCTGTTACAAAGGCCAGTTTGCTTTATGGTCTCCTTACAATCGAGGCTAGCCAAGGAACAGAAAAGGGGAGCCATGCTTTTTTCTATTGCGAACTCGCTTCAGTTATCCATGCGCTATCTCGGAGGAAAATTAAATGCCTCATCCTACTTAACCTCAGTTCTAAATAAAGTAATTTTAAAAAGAATACCTGATATGGTTTTAAAAAAGCAGGACAACCATTT
>JALDTH010000005.1 GCA_030073355.1 Candidatus Midichloria sp.
ACTGTTAACAAAATAAATGATTGTCTTCTTATCGGTTGGTAAGTTTGCTATTACTACTACAATTAATTATTACCACTATAGCTACAGTTCTTATGAAGCATTACGCAAGGGAAATAGCTAGAATAAGCTTTAGTATATACATCTTATAAGTGGCGGTACCTCTTTTTCCTATTCACTACTAGAAACCTGAAACTCTCACCACTTCTTAAAGCGGCTCCCCAAAGTGCTTCTCGTCTTCTTCTATTGCTTTTAGTAGGTCTTCAGAAATTGGCTCTGCTTTAAGTAGTTAATCTTCGGAGCTCTGCTAAGGCCGGTTTAACTTGTAACTCAGCAATACCTAGAGTTTGTTCTTCTGAAGGCTTTCTATCACGCATAATCCCCCCTGATAATACGCAAACGATATAACAACGTAGCGCAGAGTAGAGATAATTCACAATAGTGTCAAGCTTCTTAAAGCCTGATAAATAATAATTTTTTATAGCAAAAGTAGACTTTTTGATTATAATACATTGACTAAAATTTTTGGCTATTTTTCCATGGATAGAATAGAGAGTTTATTACAAACGCGTGCATGGCCCTTTATTGAAGCAGAAAAGATACTAAAGAAGCTCAATAACAAGATACCACCTAAAGGATACGTACTTTTTGAAACAGGTTATGGTCCCTCCGGGTTACCTCACATAGGCACTTTTGGAGAAGTGGTGAGAACTACTATGGTAAGAAAAGCCTTTGAAATGATGTCCGATATGCCAACAAGGTTATTTTGTTTTTCTGATGATATGGACGGTATGAGAAAAATTCCTGACACTATACCAAACAAAGAAGAGTACAGAAAATACATGGACTTACCATTAACCAGTATTCCAGATCCTTTTGGCCTCCATGAGAGCTTTGGTCATAATATGAACGCAAGGCTCAGAAGATTTTTAGATAATTTTGGTTTCAAATATGAATTTCAGAGTGCTACAGAATACTATAAAAAAGGGTTGTTTAATGATGCGCTCATGCATGCATTGCGGCACTACGACGAAATAATGGCTATTATGCTACCAACTCTTGGACCTGAAAGACAAGCTACATATAGTCCGTTTCTGCCTATCTGCCAAAAGACTGGCAAAGTTTTGCAAGTATCAGTGATATCAAGAGATGAAGAAAATGGTACTATAACCTATAAAGATCTGGAAGGTGAAATTTGCACTACTTCTGTTAAGGATGGACAGTGCAAAATGCAGTGGAAACCAGATTTTGGAATGAGATGGTACGCTTTAGGTGTGGATTTTGAAATGTATGGTAAAGATCATCTAGTAAACAGCCCCATATATACTAAGATATGTAAGGTTTTGGGCGGACCAGGTCCTCATCAAATGTTCTATGAATTGTTTTTAGATGAAAAGGGAGAGAAAATCTCTAAATCAAAAGGTAACGGGTTAACTATTGACGAGTGGCTTAAATATGCTCCGCAAGAAAGTTTTGCTCTATTTATGTATGTAAGCCCACAAAAAGCAAAGAAGCTCTACTTTGATGTTATACCTAAAAATGTGGATGAATACATTATGCATTTAAATGCATACCATAAAGAGGAAGATGAATTAAAGAGGTTAGCAAGTCCTATATACCATATACATCACGGCAAAATGCTACCTGCTGCTGTTAATATAAGTTACTCCTTACTATTAAATCTAGTTAATGCTTGCAATACAGATAACGAAGAAGTTGTTTGGCGTTATGTAAGCAAATTTTGCCATAATGCTAAGAAAGGAGAAAATAGTTTACTGAACAGCATGATCTATGGTGCGATAAATTATTATAAAGATTTTGTAAAACCACATTTAAATTTTAAGACTCCTAGTGATAAAGAAAGAGCAGCAATTTTAGAACTGGCTAATGCTATTAAAGATATGCACGGCGAACCTGCTGAGAAATTGCAAAATAAAGTTTATGATATAGGAATGAAAAACAACTTTGACCTAAAAGAGTGGTTTAAAGCTCTTTATGAAGTTTTGCTCGGCTCTTCTCAAGGACCACGTTTTGGTTCCTTTATAGAATTTTATGGTATAGATGAAACTATAAGAATGATTAACAGCAAATTGAATATTCACCAATAAAAAAGTATAGAAGGAATATTATATGCTGAGCTACCTCTCTACCTCTAGCTTAAGTACTGTTACAAAACTTGTTAGAGTAAGCCCTGTCATTGAAGGTGATAAAGGGAACATGCCTGACTATGTTTACAAACCTGCTTTAGACGACGTATACCTTTTCATAGAGTCTTGGAGTCGCCTTAAACTTCTTAAGCTGGATAAAATTCTTTTTCAAGATAATGCCCAAATGACTGGATATACTTTTTTGGAGTTGAGCTTTCGTTCTCTGGTTCTGAAGGCTGGCTAATACTTTCAACAAAAATTTCATCCTTAGAACTTGAATATTCTGATCTAAACCAATTTCCTAAGAAGGAACCAAAAGACAGCAAAGTAAATCCAGCAAGTGTTGTAGCCGATACTATGACTGTGTAAACTAGAGCCTTACACCCTTCTGAAGCAGATGTAACTTTAGATAGGAAATCTTCAGTTTTTCTTACTATTATATTATAAAAGCCGCAAATTATGTAAGCGTTGAAACTAGGGATACGGCGAGCCCAATATTTTTTACAGGTTCATAGAAACTGTTTTCAGTAGTAGATATTACTTCTAAATAATTTTTTTCATGCCTTATCATATTATTACCCCTTCAAAGTTGATTATACTATATTTAACAAAATAATACTTGAAATTCAACTAAAAAATGCACATAACAAGTTGAGAAATAATTGGTTTGTTATAGAGTATCAAAGTGGCCTTGAATAAGTAAGTATCTTAAACTTATTCTGTATCTGAAATTGAATGCTCATTAGCATGTTCTTCAGTGTGAGCTTTTTCATTAGGGTTTGCTTCGTCATCATGATAAACAAAACTGACTTTTATACTATTTAGTTAAGTTCTCTTTTTAAGGGTTGTTCTATAAGTTTCCAAGACTGCTCTGTAATTATATCCCCAATTCTAGCAGTGACGATTGCAGTGCTAACAAAGTGCGCTGTAGCGCTAGGAAAGCAAACTGCAGTAACAAGTGCAGCTGCTGCCAATCTATATCGTTATTTCTCTTTGATCTCTAGATAAAAAGCTTTTCTATCGGATCTCATGTAAGCAACCTATTTTTTAAATTCATAAATAGTAAAAATCATCAGCATAATTAAAAAGATACCAAGAACATTCTGGTCTGTAATAATTACTTGTATAGTGCGACAGGCAATTGAATATTGCGGTTCTTAAATTTCGTTGAACAGATATTGGCTACCACTGTAGTATCTATAATTGTTTTTTGTCTATAATCTCCATAAATAGCTTCATTTAAGCGGCTAATCTCTTCACCTTCCAAGAGTTTTATTTCACTTAAAGCAATGAGGAAGCAATTAAATAATTGACAGTAATATCTGCCTCTTCCGGCTGCAATTGTGATACAAAATTTATCTTCTAAAATGGTTTTTATTAGCTGATGAGCAAGCACCTCCAGGGTAGTCACTCCAATACATGGTATATTCAAGACCGAAGAAATTGCATAAACAGATGCAAGCCCAGCTCTTATGCTGGTGAAGCTACCAGGTCCCTTGGTCACCGCTATTAACTCCAAGTCTGTATAAGAGATTCCAGCTTTAGATAGAGCTTCTTCTACAGTTAATATTAAAAGTTCGGCTTGCTTGTTTTCTTGATTTTCAACGATATGTGCTAATAAATGCTCATCTCTTTTTATTGCAATAGAAAAAGGTCCGCAACAAGTATCAACTGCTAAAATTAGCATAATGTCTCTGAGATGCGCAGCAGCTCATTATATTTACAAGCGCGATCCGTCCGGCAAATAGATCCAGCTTTGATATATTTGCTACCAATTCCAACTGCCAAATGAGCAATTGTGGTATCTTCCGTCTCCCCTGAACGGTGTGATACAATAGTTTCGTAGCCATTCTTGTAAGCCAAATCAACAGCTTGTAATGTTTCTGTTAACGTTCCAACTTGATTCATCTTTACTAAAAGCGCATTAGCTAAACCCTTCTTGATTCCCTGTTCTAAAATAGATCTATTAGTAACGAAGATATCATCGCCAACCAACTGAACTTTATTGCCAATTAAATCTGTAACGATTTTCCATCCCTCTAAATCATTCTCAGACATTGGATCTTCTATCGAACAAATTTGGTAAGTATAGATTAATTTTTTGTGATATTGTGCAAATTCTGATGAGCTTAATTTAATTTTTTCTCCTTTTAGATGGTAAAAGCCGTCTTTAAATAGTTCAGTGGCTGCAATATCTAAAGCTATTTCAACATTTTCTCCTAGCGTCAAACCAGATTTGAATATTGATTCGGACAGTATATCAAGTACTTGCTCAGTAGAACGAAGATTAGGAGCAAATCCCCCTTCATCCCCTACATTAGTACTGTGACCCATTTTTTTTAGAGTAGATTTTAAATTATGAAAAACAGCTGCAGCAATTTCAAGAGAGCTAGAAATATTATCAGCTTTCGGCACGATCATAAATTCTTGGATATCTATTGTATTGTCAGCGTGTACTCCACCGTTAATGAGGTTAAGCATTGGAGTTGGCATTTTAACTGGATATCTATTTTGGCTAATGAGTTGAAACAAATCGGTATTCATTTGTCTAGCGGTAGCCTTTGCAAATGCTATTGAAACTGCAAGTATAGCGTTTGCTCCTAACAATTCCTTAGTCTCAGTACCATCAAGATCAATTAACGCAGCATCAAATACCTTCTGCTCAGTAAAATTTTTATTGAGGATATGAGAAGCGATAATAGTATTAATATTTTTAACCGCGCCAAGTACTCCTTTTCCTACGTAAATACTTTTATTGTCATCCCGTAGCTCAATAGCCTCCCTAGAACCAACTGAAGCACCGCTTGGAACAGCAGCGCGACCGAAAGCGCCGGAGGAAAGGGCTAAATCAACTTCAACAGTTGGGTTGCCACGACTATCTAAAATTTGTCTTGCTTTTACTCTTTGTACAGTAAACATAACCCGCGGATTAGTTACCAAAAAAGAATTCTATTTCATTAGTAGCACTTTCTAATGAATCCGACCCATGTACTGCATTTGCCTCGATACTTTGGCCAAAGTCTTTTCTAATAGTTCCAGGAGCAGCTGCTTTTGGGTCTGTAGCACCCATAATTTCTCTATTTAACATTACCGCGTTTTCACCTTCTAGAACTTGAACTATTACCTCACCAGAAGCCATGTATGCAACGAGATCATTGAAGAAAGGTCGCTCTTTATGTATAGCATAAAAGCTTTCCGCCTTCTCTTTAGTTAAGTGTAATTTTTTTTGTTTTATTATTCTTAATCCAGACTTTTCAAATCTTTCATTAATTTGAGATTCAAAACCCTGTTTAACTGCGTCTGGTTTTATAATAGAGAGTGTCTGTTCCACATCTTTCTTTTGAAAAATTAAATATTGCAGCATTTATATACTTACAATCTCTGATTTTCAAGATCTGATAAATATTGTACTTTATTACGCTTGCGAAGTATTTCTCGGTTCTTGGTTACAGAGCGACTCCCAAGTTATAACTCGATAGTAGCATATAGATTTACTAATGCCCACATCT
The DNA here is from genome assembly GCA_030073355.1 of Candidatus Midichloria sp. GTDB lineage: Bacteria > Pseudomonadota > Alphaproteobacteria > Rickettsiales > Midichloriaceae > Midichloria. Next base: position 5,654 of record JALDTH010000005.1, read on the forward strand.
TTGCACATATAATAGGCAACAATGATTTTATACAAATTGCAACAGAAAGCTATATATTTATAGATAAGTCTTTCTTTATTAGAAAGTATATTTAAAGTGGATTGTGACGCTATAATGATACTTAGGCCGCGCAGGTGGGTGAAATTTCTTAATCTAAATATGCTAAAAACCTTTCTTTATTCATATACTAATATATTATATGCACAAACCTACTTTATCTTTGTAATTCTGTGATAAAAGGCTATGATAATTTTTGTTAAGGAAATAGCAGTAAACATTGAGCAAGTAATTCCTATAGTAAGACTGACTGCAAAACTCTTTATAGAACCTGAGCCCATAATATAAAGAATAATTGCCGCTATTATGGTAGTAATATTCGCATCCAATATAGTGGAGAACGCGATTTTATATCCGCTCTCAATAGCAGCTAGATTTGACTTACCATTACGCAACTCTTCTCTAATACGTTCACAAATTAAAACATTTGCATCAACAGCCATGCCTAATGTTAAAACAATACCTGCGATTCCTGTAAGTGTTAAAGTTGCTCCGATTATTGACATACATGCTATAATCATAAAAGTATTAATAATTAGAGCGAAGTTAGCCACGAGACCAAAAAAGCCATAAAAAAATATCATAAATAAAGCAACTAAAGAAATGCCTATGATCATAGCATTAGTTCCAGCTCTTATTGAGTCAATACCAAGACTAGGACCTATCACTCTTTCTTCCGCGACTTTCAGTGGCGCTGGCAATGCACCTGCCCGAAGTAGTAAAGCCAATTCATTAGCTGAAGCTACGGAAAAATTACCTGAAATGATCCCACTGCCCCCTAAAATAGGCTCTCTAATCACTGGAATACTGAGAATTTTATCATCAAGAACAATGGCAATTGCCTTACCTATATTTTTTGACGACACATCCCCAAAAATTTTGGCTCCAATATTATTAAGTTTAAAAGAAACAACAGGCATATCTTGATTAAATGAGACTTGCGCATCAACAAGCATATCACCTGTTATAATTGGCCTATAATATAAAACAACTTTATGTTTTTGATTATTATCTACAATTTCTAAAACTTTTAAATTAGAGCGTATAGGGCTTCTAGCAAGATTATCAATCGTCACTCCATCTGCTACTATATGTAAGGATAGTTTTGCAGTTTTGCCAAGAAGCCTCTTGATCTCACCAGGATTATCAGAACCAGGCACTTGCAGCAATATATAATTATCGCCTTGACGCTGCAGATCTATTTCTTTAGTTCCAGACTCATCAATCCTGCGTCTAATAATTTCAATACTTTGTTGCATGAGAGATTTTTTTATCCCTTCTATTACTAAACTATCAAAACGCACTTTAAGAGTGTTATCGTCTTCTGTATACTCAAAGCGGTTCCCAATTAATTTTCTTATTATACTAAGTATTTCCTCTTTTTGGTCAATAAGTGAAGTTGCTGCAATATCAAATCCTTTTATATTTGTTTTTGCTTCAATATATGGAATACCGTTTGCTCTAAATCCTGATAACACCTGATCTAAATTTTGTTGCGAATGATTTCTCAAGTATTCCCCTATCTCGACTTCTAGTAAAATTGATGCCCCACCTTTCAAATCTAATCCAAGATTGACTGGTGCTGCTCTTAAATAACTAGGTAAAAATAACAAGGTATTATTAAAAAAAGTCGGTAGTGACAGATAAATACTTATACCACAAATCAACAAGATGGTTACAGCCTTGAACTTAGAAAAACACATGTGATCCTATTAAAAGTGATTTTTGCTGATTACTTATAAAGTTTTGACCTTATCTTTTCAATAGACTTATGACATACTTTAGAAGCTTTAATCAATTAATATTTAATTTGCCTTGAGTATTTGATATTATATTAGCTGCTAAGAAATAATGTTCCAAAGAATCACATGACAGATAAAAGCTTATTAATAAAAAAGTATCCTAATAGGAGATTATATAATACCGCAACAAGTAATTATGTGACGTTGGAAAACATTAGGCAGCTTATAAAACGAGGCTATGATGTTGAAGTAGTTGACGTAAAAACTGGTGAAGATTTAACAAAACTCACTTTAATTCAAATTGTACTAGAGCAACAGCAAAATGGCTACGAACTGCTGCCGCTTGAGTTTTTAAAGCAGTTAATAAAGTTGCAAGATCCATAATAATATAGGTAAAATTTTTAATGATTATATTAAGTTATCCATGGAATATTTTATAAAGCACTCTTCTTATATGGAACATTTAATGAAAAGCTCCACTAACCAGACGTATGTTTTCGATTATTGGAACCAAAATATTAATATGCTGAATCAGCAAAATATAAATTTTATACAAATAGCTCTATCTGCTATTAATATGTTTAATACAAATAAAAATAAATAATGGGTTTATACAATAAATACCAAACCAATAGAATATTGCGTCTCTGCCTTGTTATTGCATTTTTTTTAACCATAGTACTATGGGTTATTCAGTCATTTAGGATTTTCGATTTAATTATAAATAATGGAGTAGCCATTAAAGACTTCTTAAAATTGTCGATATATATACTACCGTTACTAATTTATAATATTTTGCCTTTTACTATATTACTGGCCGCAGTTTTAGAGGTGCGCAAAATGATAAAAGAGAAAGAGCTACTGATTTTACAAAGCAATCGCTACAGTGATTTTCAAATTGCTAAACCCTTTATAATATCATCAGTTCTTATGACTGTAATCGCACTATTATTTTCATCGTACCTAATGCCCAAGGGATATAATGAATTTAAGAGATTACAATTTTCGCTGCAGCAGAATTATGCCTCTTTTCTTCTAGAAAAGGGTGTATTTTCATCAAAAATAAATGGACTCACGTTTTATATAGCAGATCGTACTAAAGATGATGTGATGCATGGAATTCTAATGAACGATTCAAGAATACCCAATAAGGAAATCACCATCACCGCAAAATTTGGTAGATTATCTATTAATGATAACAATATATCTCTGATATTACAGAATGGCAGCCGGCAGGAGTATGATCGCCTTGCCGAAAAATTAACTTTGATCACTTTTAATAAATACCTTTTTAATCTAGAATTATCGAGCCTCTTAAAACAAACATATATTGACGGTCCTAATGAGAAATATATAAATCAGGTAATTGAAATTGCTTTAAAAGAAAAAGATAAATTCTACATAGTTAACCTTCACAACAGAATTTTGTGGCCTTTATTTTGTATAATACTTGGTATCCTCCCAATAGCCCTGTCAGTAAGAAATTTCTACTGCCGCATTGATAGATACAACAATATCAAGTTATTCATTTATAGCGTCAGCCTAGTCTCTATCTTTACCCTCAGTGAAAACTTAGCAGCAAAAAATATTAATTGGAGCTTTTTAATGTATCTAAGTGCTATTTTGCCTATTATGCTTATCTTGTGGCTCTTAACATTTCGAAAAGAATAGATAATAATTCTATGATAATCCTCTGTTATTATATGTTTCTCTATCTAAAAGTCTTTCAGAGTGGTCAATACATAGCGTAACAGCAGCATCCCCTGTTATGCTAATCGTAGTTCTCATCATATCAATAATACGATCTATGCCCGCAATCAGTGCAATCCCTTCTATCGGCAAGCCTACTGAACCAAGAATCATAGGGAGCATTACTATAGCGCCGCCTGGCACTCCAGCACCTCCAATAGAGCCAAGAGTTCCAGTAAATATAATGAAACTGTAATCGTTAATACTTAGAACTTTGCCTGTTACTTGAGCAAAGAATAAAGTACACAGACTAATATAAATAGCTATACCATCCATATTTATAGAAGCTCCAAGTGGTAAAACTAAGGAAGAGCTCATTTGTGAAATCCCAAGCTTCCTTTGGCAAACTTTTATAGTAGTAGGTAATGCAGCTTTGCTGCTACTTGTAGAAAAAGCAATTACCTGATATTCAAAGCTTTTCTTAAAGAATGGTATAGGAGACAATCCAGTCCAAACACGAATAAGCACACCAAAAACAAAGTACTGGATAATAAATGCAAGGTATGCACACCCTATCAGCTTCATTAAGTTTCTTAGTACCTCCACTCCTTGTGTGCCAATGACCCATGCAGTAAGACAACAAGCAGCAATAGGAGATAGCTCAATAATCAAACTTACCATCTTAAAGACCATGTGGGATAAAAGTTGGAATATATCTACCAAACGCTTACTATATCCTCGTTCCATAACATTAATAGTAACTCCAGTAAACAAAGCGAAAAACACCACCTGTAGGATATTTCCCTGAGCCATTGCTCCAATTGCGTTATCCGGCACAACATGCAATAGTATATCAATGATTCTTGTTAGAGCAGCTTGCTCCTCCACTGATGCGAGTTCCTTATTCTCAAAATTTAAATTAATACCTTTACCTGGCTCAAAGATTCGGCCTACGCTCAAGCCAATAATAATTGCCATTAATGTAGTTAAAAAGTAAGTAAAACAAGCTTTAACTCCAACTCTGCCAAGCGCTTTTGAATCTTGAACACTGGTGATGCCATTGACAATCGCAAAGAATATAAGTGGAGTAATTATCATCTTCACCATTCGTATAAAGAGATCGCCAAATGGTTTTAGGTATACAACCTTTTCTTTTAGGAGTAAGCCTAAAAAAATACCTAACACTAGTCCTATTAAAACTTTTTTCCAAAGATTCATACAAATCACTTCCCAATTTTTGAAGTCATGATGATACTATACTTTGTATGGTTAAGCTATACTTTGTTGTTAATGCACCACAACCCTTATCAAGTCAAGCTTTGTATACGTATACAAAAATCGACTTAAGATTAATCTATTGATATGCATACAAAGTCTTTATAGATGATTTAAATTAACATTCATTTGCCTCGCAAGATAACGAGAAGTCTCGCCTAGATTGTTCGGTAAATTTAAATTTGCCTCCGCTTTTATAAGCAAGGGCAAGATTGTATAGTTATGGTTTTTTAATGCACTATGTAGAGGCGAATCTCCCATTATATCTTGAGTATTTACCAATACATTCGCCTCTAAAAGAGCAATTAAAGCCTTTTTGCTTCCATTAATTGCCGCTCTATGTAAAGGGGTCCAACCCATTGAATCTTTTTTATTAATATCTGCGTTATTGCGTACTAAAGCTTTCACGGTCTCTGGATGATTGTTTTGCGAAGCGGTATGTAAAGGAGTTTCCTGCAAGGAATAATCTTGGCAATTAATATTCATTTTAAAATCTGAACATACATATTCTATCATTTCTACTCGGTCATAAAACGCCATATAATGTAATAGGTAAGCTCCTAAAAACGGCTTAGTATGCACAAACCTTTCAATATCAGCTCCATTCGAAATAGCCTTAATAAAATTCTGCATATCTCCAGCAATAATCGAACTAAAAAGAAGCTGGCTGCTCTCTTCTCGAGTAAAGAAAAATTGCATTTGAGAATTTGAATTTAGTATACATATTTCTCTAGGAGTTAGATTTTTTTTGTTTTTAACCTGCAAAGTAAAGCCTATTCGCACTAGAAAACTAGCTAACTCGATATTCGAATTATAAGCAGCTATATGTAATAAAGTATTTCCTTCTTCATCACAAGCAATATTTAATCCCAACAAATCTAGAATTCTTGAGACATTTTCAATGTCCCCTTTCTTAGCAAACGCAAAACAATCATAGCTCATCTGCCTAATCATTGCATTAACATCTGATGAAGAAATAATGGGACCCTTGCCTTTTATATACATTAAGTAAATAAAATTTCGATTAACACGGTATATAACTATACCATTTATTGGAGTATAAGACTACCTACGAATACATAATTATTTGTAACAATTTGCAATAATATGTATTTTGTTTAAGTGCAATATATATGTTATTTTGCACTTATAGGATATTTTTAAATATTAATATGAACCTTCAAAAAACTTTAGCTAAGGAAGTTAAGTGTAGCAGTATAGGAGTACACTCAGGGATTCTAGTTAATATGCTAATCTGCCCAGCAGAAGCAAATCACGGTATTGTGTTTGTTAGAGCTGACCTAAAAGAAAATAATAAGATACCAGCATTATTTGACAGAGTAATTGACACTTCTATGTGTACTAAAATTGCCAACGAATATGGAGTAAGTGTTAGCACTATAGAACATTTGATGTCAGCCCTGTGGGGTTCTGGAATTGACAATGCAATAATATATGTAGATGGCGCCGAAGTCCCGGTAATGGATGGCAGCTCTGATTGTTTTATTAACCTCATAAAACAATCAGGTATTGTGAGCCAGTCTGAACAACGAAAGTTCATCGAAATTTCAAAAAGCGTCAAAATAGAAATGAATGATAAATCAATTGTTGCTGAACCTGATGATTCATTTTCTGTGAACTTCATAATAGATTTTGATAATCAATACATCCAAACTCAATCTTATAGTTTTAACGCTAATGATGACTTCGAGTCAGAAATTGGTAAAGCTAGAACTTTTGGATTTATTAAAGATGTGGAATACTTAAAAAGTATTGGCTTGGCAAAAGGTGCTTCCCTTGATAATGCAATCGCTATAGGCGAATGTGGTATATTAAACAAAGGGGGGCTGCGTTACAAAAATGAGTTTGTTCGCCATAAGATACTAGACTGTATTGGCGACCTGTATTTAGCAGGGGCTAGAATTAAAGGTAAGATAAAAGCAGTTAAGTCAGGGCATCAACTAAATAATCTTTTACTACACAAAATTTTTGAAACTAAAAGCGCTTCTATTTCTTCAGCTGCATAACTTATTTCTATTGTAAAAAAATCAATTCGTGCTATCATCCCTTTCAGTTAAAGCGATTTTTATTTGAAATTTGGAACAGTTATTGTGGTTTATTATAGTTATTTCTATAGTAGTTTTTGTGCATGAATTTGGGCATTTTTATTTCGCTAGATATTATGGCATCGAAGTTCAGAAGTTTTCATTAGGTTTCGGACCAGCCTTGTTTAAATATAGAGATAAAAAAAATACTGAATGGATTTTATCGGCGATCCCTCTGGGAGGATATGTAAAACTTCATGGCGATGATGTCGACCCAAGCTTTGTTAATCCAGAAAAGATACGTAATATGAGTAAAGAAGAAAAGAACAAATCTTTCTATTGTAAATCTTTAAAACAACAAGCCTTAGTAGTCTTTGCCGGGCCCTTAGCTAATTATATCCTATCTTTTCTATGCTTTGCTGCAGTCTTTATGATGATTGGAGTACCAACTTTAGATCTAAAGATCAATTCAGTACAAGAGCATTCAGTGGCCTCTGCAATAGGCTTAAAACAGAATGATAGAATAATAGAGATGAATAATCAAAAAATTATCAATGGCGAAGAATTTAAGCGGGTTTTGAACTCTGGAGAAGAAGAAATTTGCTTAAAATTTTTAAGGGATAGTCAAGAATTTTCCATACAATTCAAATTACCATTTGAAGAAAATCGTACTCGGATTTTAGGAGTAATCTTTGAAACTAAGATCGAAAAGGCGACTGTTATAAAAGCGTTCACTAATAGTGCTAAACATATATATTTTATGTCAAAAGCGATGCTTGCAGGCATTTTTGATATAGTAAGAGGAGAGAGTGGGCTAGAAAATATTGGTGGTCCTATTAAAATTGCTGAATATTCTTCTAAAGCTGCTTCTCAAAGCTTTGATTCCTTAATTTGGTTTATTGCATTGATTTCGTTAAATCTAGGTCTCGTTAATTTATTACCTATACCTATGCTAGATGGCGGCAGATTACTTTTTTATTTTATAGAAGCAATTAATGGAAAACCCCTGAATAAAAATACTAAAATTGTTGCTTTCAGAATAGGATTCATTATTTTAATAATGCTAATGTTGGTAGCGATTTCTAACGATGTTATAAGTCTGTTATAAGTTTATTGTGTAAAAAGAGAAGATGAATTTTCTAAAAGCGCTTCGTTTAAAGTTAGTTATTTTAACTATATTTAATATTGTTTCTGCTAATAGTTACGGTGGAGAAATCATAGTAAAAGGTAACACTCGGATACCTAAAGAGACTATAATAACTTATTTAGGTATCACTAATACTGCTGATACAACCTCCAATCAAATAGAGTGTGCTATAAAAAGTTTATATATGACGTCATTTTTTTCTGATGTCAAAATAGAAAAAAAAGGAGCCAACATAATAATCACAGTTGAAGAAAACCCTATAATACGCAAAATTGCCTTCGAAGGAAATAAAGCGATTAGCGATGATTCACTAAAGAAAGTGATTAAACTTCAACCTAAATCTATTTATCTTCCGGCTCAGATCCATTTAGATAGTAAAGCAATAGAAACTGCTTATAACAAACAAGGTTATTATGCGGTTTTCGTTGAGCCTAAAATTATTAAGCTACCTGAAAACAAGGTTGATTTAGTATATGAAATTAAGCAAGGCCAGAAGGCTAAAATTAAAAGGATAAATTTTGTTGGAAACGAAAATTTTACTACTGAAGAATTAAAAGAGCATATCTTATCCAAGGAATATGCTTTTTATAGATTTTTCTCTTCTGCAGATATGTATGATCCTGATAAATTGCATATGGATCAAGAGTTACTCAAGCGCTTTTACCAATTCAATGGTTATTTCGATTTCGAAATCAAAAACACGACTACCGAGCTTACCCATTCTCGAGACGGTTTTATAATAACCTTCTTAATTGAAGAAGGAAAAAAATATAAAGTGCAGGATTTTTCTGTCCTTACAAACGTTAAAGGATTGCCCAAGGATAAACTCTTAGAAAAAATTAGCTTAACAAAAGATGCTATACTTAATTTACAAGATATAGAAGCCTCTGAAGAAGCGATGACCGAATATTTAGGCACTAATGGCTATGCCTCTTCTGAGGTGACCCATGATGTAATTAAAAATTCAGAAACCAGTTATGCTATAGTACGTTTTATAGTCAAAGAAGGAATGAAATTTTATATAAATAAAATTAATATAAATAACAATAACCGAACGATGGATAAGGTAATTAGAAGAAAAATGAAAATAGAAGAAGGAGATTACTACAGCAATACGTTAATAGAAAAATCGAAGATGGAAATCATTAACTTAGGATATTTTAGTTCAGTTGATTTTAAAAATAGGCGTACCAACTTTCCTGATAAAGTCGATATTGATATTGACGTTAAAGAAACGAGTACAGGGTCAATGAATTTTTTAATAGGTTATAATGACCAAACAGGATTTATGGGATCTGTATCCGTCTCAGAGAATAACTTTTTAGGAAAAGGCCAAGCTGTTGAATTGGTTTTAAGTAAATCTTCACAAGCAGAACAGGCAATTTTTAGTTTTACAGAATCAGGGTTTTTAAATCAGCCAATAGATGCTGGATTTGATTTATATACAGGCAAGGTAACTGATAAGTACTCAAAGTATGCTAATCAAGAAACAAGCGGAGGCTTGCATATGCAATATGAGCTTTTACATGGATTGTACCATGGCCTGCGGTACAATTTAAAACGCTTTGATATATCGCAATTTGGTAGCTCAAAATCCTTAACAATCCAGGATTTCAGCGGAGTTGCCTACAACTCTTCTCTTGGACAGACTTTCTCTTGGGGCACGCTTGATAACAGAATAAGACCTACTAAAGGCGTAAGATATACATTAATGCAAGACTTAGCAGGGCTTGGCGGCGATACTCATTATATTAAACACCAAGTTATAGCTAATATGTTTTTTCCACTTTACAAAAAAAGTATCGTGCTTAATTTGTCTGCTAGAGCTGCAGCCATTAGAGGACTAGGTAATAAAAGAGTGAGATTAATGGATAATTTGTACTTAGCACAGGATTACCTACGAGGTTTTGAGCCTAATGGCATCTCTCCAAGAGATAGAAAAACTGGTAACTCTATTGGTGCCAAAAACTATTGTTCTGGCACTGCAGAAATCTCTTTTCCATTAGGACTACCAGAAGAAATAGGGTTAAATGGTGTTGCCTTTATTGATGCTGCCTCTATGTTTGACTATGATCTTAATCCTGCAATTATTGATGCTGAAGTTGATCAAAGCTCTGATATTAGGTCAGCTTATGGAGTGGGTATAGTATGGTGTTCACCTTTTGGAAAAATAAAATTGAATTATGGCATTCCAATAGCTAAAGAAAAATTTGACAATACTCGAAGATTCACTCTTAGTATAGGTGGGATGTTTTAGTTTTATTAATTATATTCAGGTAAAAAATGAAAAAATTGACGTTAATTATATCTATGCTTTTGTTGAGTAGTCTTGCTATCTCCGCAAGGGCAGAAATAAAAATAGCAGTGGTAGATGGACAAAAGATTATCGAATCTTCTTTAGCTTACAAAGATATTACTGGTCAGGTCGAAAAAAAGGCCACTCTATTTAAAAATAGCGCTGCAAAAATGCAAGAAAATCTTCAGAAAAAGTATAAAGAAATAGAATCACAAAAATTAGTTTTATCAAGTGAAGCTTATGGTAAAAAGACTAAAGAGTTTGAATTAGAGGCTGAGAAAGCTCAAGAAAGCGCTTATATGGATAGAATGAGTTTGGATAAAGCCTACTCAGAGGCGATGAAAGTGCTTGAAAAGAAGATCACTGATATTATTCAAGCAAAAGCTATAGAGAAAAAGTTAGATATGGTTATGACTAAGATTAATATGATCTATAATAACAAAGAATTAGAAATTACCGACTCTATCATAGAGGAATTAAATAAATCCTTGCCAGCAGTTGCTGTCAAATTTGATGCGATACCAGCAAAAAGTGATAAAGGCATCAAAAAGTAATAGTAATTAAAAATAATTAATAATATTAATAAAGTAAGAGGGAGTTTACTCCTTTCTTACTTTAAAATTAGGAGATTTTTAAAATGCTGGCAGCTTTAAGAAAAAGTTTAAATCATATAATAACCAAAATATTTTTAGGGTTACTTGTTTTGACCTTTATACTGTGTGGAGTCGGAGATATATTAAGAGGTTCTAAAACAAATATAGCCTTCAAAGTCGGAAGTGTTGAGTACACAAAATCTGAATGGGAAAAATTTTATCGTGCCCAATTTGATAGACTAGGGGATGAATATAAACAAGTGTATGGAATTAATAGTAAAGAATTACAGGATTTATTCTTAAAGCAATTAATAAACTCTGCCTTGCTTAAAGAAGAAGCAAAGCGATTAGGTATCTCTATAGGGGATGACGCTGTAAAATATGAAATCATTAACAACATGCCAGGTCTCATAAGAGATGGAAAGTTCGCTAAGGATCTATTAACTGATTTTTTGAAAAAGATGAACATTTCAGAAACCTTTTTTATTGAAAAAATTCGAGAAGAGTTGGCTCAGAAGATCTTAGTTGAAGCAATTTCGTCAGGCAATCTACTGAATAATACCCTATTAGAGCAAATAACCCAGGCATTATATTCAAAAAGAGAAATCGAGATATATCAGCCTAATATCTATTATTTTGATGTAAAGAGTGAACCAACTGATGATGAATTGCAGAAGGTTATTGAAGCCAATAAAGAACTTTTTACGGTTCCAGAAAAAAGAGTAGTTACATTTTTTAAATTCAATTTAGAAGATTCATATAAAGTCCAAGAAAAAATTTCGCAAGAAGAGCTAGAGAATTTTTACAAGGAGCGTTCTTATCTATTTGTGTTACCAGAAAAGCGCAAATTTTTAAAAATGGTTTTTGCTGATGAAAAGCAAGCTAAGTTGAACTATGACAAGTTGATAGCGGGAGGAGATTTTGTAAGCTTAGCAAAGTCCTTGAAACAAGAAGTAGGCTTAAATAGTCAGGCTATGAGTAGAGATGGATTTAGTGAAGATGTTGCTAATATTATTTTTTCATTAAAGCAAAACGAAATCAGCAAGCCGATCATCACTCCTTTTGGATGGTGCATTTTTAGGGTCATTGATATCGTCCCTGAATTTATACAGCCCATGGAAGTTGTTAAGAAAGAGATAGAACGGCAAATCACAGAGCAGCGCTGTTATGACAGGTACTTGAAGAAAATTCAAGATATTGAACGTGATATCACTCAGAACATACCTATAGAAGCAATCGCTGCATCATATGGCCTAAAGCTGCAGATTGCTATTATCACCTTTGATATACCAAAACATGATGAAAAAAATATTTTGCAAAACAGGGCATTCTTAAACACAGCATTTTCTATTAAGGAAGGTGTCACATCCGGGGTTATATCTTCTCTTCCAGATAGTGAAAGCTTTGTGGTTAAAGTAAATAAAATAGAGCCTTCATACGTTATAGTCTTTGGCCAAATAAAGGATAAATTAGCAGTCATATGGAAAGAAGGAGTTCAAAAAAAGATGGCTGTTTCTGTAATGAATAGCGTTAGAGAGCGAGTCGCAAAAGGCGAAAAATTTGTAGAACCTGGAATTAAAATTACTAAAAAATTCTTATCAATTAATAGTAATAAAGAGTTTAATACTGAGGATTTACTCGAAATATTTAACACGCCAGTAAACCAAGTTACAAGAATTTTTGAAGCCGCTCCTGATGAGCAATTCTTTGTAAAAATTTTATCAGTACAGAAGTTATCTGATACTGAAATTAAAAAGGCTGCAAAACAAGAAGCAGCAAAACTTAATAATCTCCAGGACATAATTTTGAATGATTATTTTTTACACCTGCAAAAGGTTCATAAAGTAGAATTGTATGATGTATCATTGCCAAACCTCTAAATTTGTGTCATGGCAGTAAAATTTACTCTTATAAAAGAGGTTGGTAAGGCACGGGTTGGATTTATAGAAACCGCTCACGGTATCATCAACACTCCAGCCTTCATGCCAGTTGGAACTTTAGCAACAGTTAAGGCTATGACACCAGATGCCATTTCCAGCACGGGGGCTGAAGTAGTTCTTTCTAATACTTATCATTTAATGCTCCGTCCCAGCGAAGATAGAGTTGAAAGGTTAGGTGGTTTACACAAATTTATGAAGTGGCAAAAACCTATTTTAACAGATTCTGGTGGGTTCCAAGTAATGTCTTTGGCATCTTTACGTAAAGTCACCGAAGAAGGAGTTATGTTTCAGCACATATAGATGGCCGTAGGTATAACCTCACTCCCGAATACTCAATTCAAATCCAACATAAACTCGGTAGCACTATCACGATGGCCTTTGATGAGTGCATACCCTACCATGCCACTTTTCAAGAAGCCAAAAAGGCTATGGAATTATCCATGCGCTGGGCACTAAGGTCAAAAAACAGTTATCAAAATAGAAATGGTTATGGAATTTTTGCTATAGTACAAGGAAATGCTTATCAAGAATTAAGGGAAGCTTCAGCAAATTTTTTATCTTCTATAGATTTTGATGGATATGCAATAGGCGGGCTTGCTGTAGGAGAGCCACAAGCAGTAATGTTTGATGTCTTAGATTATACTATTCCTCTATTACCTAAATTTAAGCCACGTTATCTAATGGGGGTTGGCAAACCATCTGATGTTGTAGGGGCAGTCGAAAGAGGAGTTGATATGTTTGATTGTGTTATTCCTACAAGATCAGGAAGAAACGGACAAGCATTTGTGCGAAATGGCACTATTAATATACGAAATGCACAATATTCAGAAGATATTAGGCCCCTAGATTCCGAATGCAGTTGCTATACTTGTAGTAATTTTCATCGAGCTTACTTGCACCACCTAGTCAGAGCTAAGGAAATACTCGGCTCCATTCTAATGACCTGGCACAATATTCATTATTACCAAGATCTAATGAGAGAATTAAGGGAAAAGATCATATGGAGTTAGAGCAAGCACGGGCTTAAGGTCTAACTTTTTCCTTGCTCATGCCTTGCATTCAGTAACTATTGATCGCTCCAATCTTGGTTCAAAACTAGGTTATACCCTAAAGTTAATTCCTCATCTAAACCTAGAATAGCAATAGCAGCATAGCCGCTGTGTGCTGATTCATCTCCAAGTTTACTTACTGTGAGGAATCTTTGCAAGTACCGGCCAAGCTTTCACTGATCCACATACTTCTCTATCATCAACGTCGTTCACAATCAAAAAATTAACTTGATTATCATTAAAGTAACAAGACTTTATATCAGTCGAATTAATTCCTCTGTTGCAGCAGAAAAGAACTATTTTATCTTGATTACTATCAAAATTTTTAATGAAACTAACCTTATAGTAGTTATCTGAATTAATTTTATATACGTTACTTTGACAAGCATCCACAAAAATTCTGTCAGCACCTGGACCTGCAACCATATAACTTAGGCCAGAGGACCAGATTAGCATATCACTGCCTGTAGGAAGTGGCTTTCAGATAGTTCTTCATCCCAGCAAGGCTTACCATGTTAGGACCTTGGTTAACTTTATGCAAATCACGATAATGATGTTTGAATGTTCCACAATAAAACGGCCTTAACTAACTATTGTTGTATCTTCATAGTTCTTAGTTAGTTGGTACTGGAATTGTTGTAGTAGTGATAGTTGGATTAGTCGGAGTAGTGCAGGTGGTAGTTGAAGCTGTTGTAGTCGGAGCGAAAGCCTCGCTAAGACTCATGCATATACCACATATACTTGTGTCCTGCATTAAGTTTGCCATCTGGATCAGCAACTAGGGCGCCAATAAAATAAAAAGGTTTATCATCCAGTAAAGTCTATATCACTCTTTTTGCTTGCTCAAACAAGGCCTCGGTCTTGGTGATTATACCACTTTCTCCACTAGGTTTCTCGCACATCCATTATCGACTTCTACCTTGATCCTCTTTATATCCTCTAAACTATGCAAAATAGCTTGCTCCTTTTCAAATTTTGGTTTAGAGAATTCAATTGTAAGAGTCGTAACTCGACTACCATTTAAAGTCTCAATAACACTCATAATTGCAGAATCGTCCATCTGATCTAGGTCAATAGTAAGGTAAGTCACCACATCCTTTATGATCTTCAAGAATTTTTTCTATCATTATTAACACCTTCCCTGTTTATTAAATTAATTTAAAGCCAAGAGGTAAAGTATAAATTAACCCTCACAGACTATTTGATATTATATCTTTACTCTGTTATGCTTTCTTTAAGCTTTTTGATATCCTTAAAAATATGCAAAACTTAGGAGAATTTAAAGATTTTTTGCTATCTTCGGATCACAAACACGCCATAAGCAATCATCATATAGAGCATAACGAGCTTTTTGTAACTTTGGGTTTAAATTTTTTGAAAGACTTTTTAGTGTTTTTAAAAACTAACGAAAAATTCTCTTTTCAAGTTTTGACTGACTTATGCGGTGTTGATTACCCAAACAGGGAAGATCGATTCCAAGTTGTATATAACCTATTAAGTCTCACCTCTAATCTTAGACTGACTATTAAAATAAATGCTAAGGAAGACCAGTTAGTACCGAGTATATGCGACGTTTATAGCGCAGCAAACTGGTATGAAAGAGAAGCTTGGGATATGTATGGTATCTATTTTTCTGGACATCCTGATCTAAGAAGAATCTTAACTGATTATGGATTTATGGGGCATCCTATGCGCAAGGATTTTCCGCTTACCGGCTTCTCCGAAGTACACTATGATATAGAAAAGAAAAAAGTTATATATGAAAAAGTTAAATTAACACAGGATTTCAGAAACTTTGACTTCACGAGCCCTTGGGAAGGAACTGATTATATATTGCCAGGCGATGAAAAAGCAACCAAATGATAATTTCTCAAGGTTAAATAAACTAATTTGGCTTCCTATAACTTATACTTTGCGAATTTTGAGTAGCGTCAGGAGCTATATCACCAAAGGTTATTTTGCTCTTATCAATATCAATGATCCAATAGTGCGCTTAATTCGCCTTGATAAACCTGCCCCTCTACTGCTACTAGTGCTTCCAATATGGTGGGTTGTAGGCTTGGCAGCTAGCAATCCTATATCCATTTTGTTTTTCTGTGCATTTTTCTTTATAGGAGCAGTGCTTATGAGAGGTGCAGGTTGTATAATTAATGATATTTTTGATATAGATCTTGATAGTAAAGTTAAACGCACTAAAAACAGGCCCCTTGCAAATAAAGAACTCTCAGTAAAACAAGCCTTACAAATTATGTTTGCTTTACTTTTATTTGCCGCAATATTACTTTTTATGCTGCCAAAGAGTGCGATATATATAGGAATTTTTGCCCTAGTTCCAATTGCGATTTATCCTCTTATGAAGAGGGTAACTTATTTTCCTCAATTGTTTTTAGGCTTAACCTTTAATATAGGAGTTTTAATTGCTTGGGCCACATTAAAGGGCACGCTAAGTTGGCCTCCAATTCTAATTTATGCAGCTGCTTCAATCTGGACCTTAGGGTACGATACGATTTATTCTTATCAAGATATTAAAGATGATATAAAATTAAACTTAAAGTCCACCGCAATAAAGTTTAAAGAAAGAGGTCCCACGCTTATCTGGTCTTTTTACCAGATTACGGTCGCACTAATATGCATAGCAGGCCTTCATATACACTTAAATTTTTTTTTTATATAGGAATGGCAATTGCTATTTATAATTTATATTTGCAAATTGAAAACTTAGATATATTAAATGAAAATGATTGTGGAAAAAAATTTAAATCAAATGTTGAATTTGCTTTTTTAGTATTTGCTGCAATACTGATAGGAAGGATATAACTACAAGTTGATAATGTGAAGTTAGTATACCAATTATTTGGGTTGCTTTTAGTACTTGTTTACGTCAGAGGCGCTATTTCGTTTGAAATAAAATTCGATAAAGCTCAAAGAGAAGCGATTAATAGTTTAGCTAATGGCAACATTGGGTCGGCATATGCATACGCCAATAAATCTTTGAATGCTGCAATAACAAATGACATTATTAGATTTATTATAATGAATGGGTCTATAGCCCCTAGTATAGAAGATGCCGAATATTTGGCAAAAAAATACAGCTGGTTAGCCACAATTTTACCCAATAGATTCGACAAAGTGCTTACTAATTCTTTATCATTCAAAGAGATTAACCGGTTTCTTGCTAGTTTGCCTAAAAAAACTGCGCTCAGCCAAGCTTTCTTATATGATGCAGCTATAAGAGAAAAAATACATCCCGCAGAGAATTTAGAAAAACTCGAAAGAATATGGGTAAAATTTACCTTTCAGTCTGAAACCGAAAATTATATAATTAACACTTATATAAAGTCATTTCATATTTCTTCTCTAGAAACCAAAATTCGCACTTTTTTAATAGGCAAAAAAATTGAGGAAGCAAAAAATTTAATTAGGTTTTTACCAGCTTCTAAAAGAAGTATTTACGAAGAGCTTATAAAAGCAAACTCTAATACAGAGATAGCCAAAAGACTATTTAAAAACAAACAAATTAGCCCTCAGCTAAAAGCTGTAGCACTTTATTTTTATATAAAACATCTTAATGCGGCAAAAAAATATCAAGCAGGATATGACCTACTATTGCAAGCCAAATATAAGGAATTTCCAGTAAGATGGTGGCAGCTAAAAAATATTGCAATTAGAAATGCTTTAAGAGAAAAAAAATATCAAACCGCTTTAAAACTTGCGAAAAGTAATCAAATAAAACAAGGACCAGATTTTTTTGAGTCAGAATGGCTTGCAGGATTTATTACCTTTAGAATGCTTGGCAATCCGAGAAATGCTCTGGAACACTTCCATAACATATTTAATACAGCTAAAACTTCGCACTCTAAAGCGCAAGGAGCATATTGGCTTGGAAGAGCTTATAAAGCAATTAGAGATAAACAAAAAATGAGTCACTGGCTTAACTTTGCAGCTAGAACTTACCCCCATTTCTTTTATGGACAGCTAGCCAGCTTAGAAGTAGGCTCCAAGCTGGACTACAGTAACCCAGAAAAAAAGCGTACCACAACCAAAGCCATTAATAAAAAGAGAATCGAAGAAGTTATAATTTGGACTAAAGCACTTTATAAGTGTGGCCTTAAGGCAGAAGCAAATAAACTAGCAAGTCATGTCATGGATTTTGATTTATCTGATTCCGATCTTGCTAAGGTTTTAGAGCAACTAGAAGAGGTCCCTATAATTGTTGCGGTAGCTAAACAGCTAGCAAACTCCGGACACCCAATAATAGAAGCAAGTTATCCATTGCATTCTGATATACATAAAATTGCTAAGAAATATGACCACACCCTTTACCTTGCAATCATTAGACAAGAGAGCGGCTTTGATCATGAAGCTCTGAGCCCTACAGGAGCAAGAGGGTTAATGCAACTCATGCCTAGGACTGCTGAAAATTATGCAAAAAAATTAAAACTAGAGAAAAATGATTATGACTGTAATGCTTCAACTAATATCAACATCGGAGCATGTTATGTCGATAGACTAATGGAGCTTTGGGATAACAATTATATAATGGCTATTGCTTCTTATAATGCTGGAGAAAATGCTGTAGCCAGATGGACCTCAGAATATGGAGATCCTAGAAATTTAAAAAAACTACATGAAATCCTTGACTGGTTAGAGCTTATGCCATATGGAGAAACAAGATTTTATGTAAAAAAAGTCTTAGAGAATATAGTTAATTACAATACAGCTATAGCTAAAAAAAATTACACCAAAGCAGAGGTTTTACAATTGTTTAACGCAACTGTCATAAATTAATCAGATGAATAGAGGCCTTTAAGATGAAAAGCACTATTGCAACATCACTTTATTCATGCTAGCTTCGCAATAGAAAATGTTCTTGGCTCTAGTAATTTTTGTTTTAAGGTTGTGGTGAACACAATATAAAAATATTTATGATAGAATTAACTTTTTACTTTTTTAGCGCACTTTTACTATTATCTGGGATATTAGTGGTATCCTTGAAAAAACCTATTCATGCAGTTTTACTCTTAATCTTCGCTTTTTTTAATGCAGCAACTCTTTTTATTTTAATAGGGGCAGAATATATAGCCATGACCCTAGTTATTGTATATGTAGGCGCAATAGCCGTCCTCTTTCTATTTGCTGTGATGATGACAGACAGCAACAACACAACTGCAAAAAGAAAATTCATTTCCGTCCCGCCTTTAGCGGTTATACTTTGTGGTATTATATTTTTTGAAATGGATTGGGCGATGCGTAGATCCTCTGAATATCTATTCCCAGCTGAAAAGTACGCAACCGCGGCTACTTTACACAATACGGAATCAATAGGCTTGGTGCTTTATACTGATTATTTCTTGCAATTCCAACTAGCCGGACTCATACTTTTAGTTGCAATGATTGGCGCTATTTTGTTAACTTTAAGGCATATAAAATTTGTTAAACGTCAAAATATTTACAAGCAAATTAGCCGTAATAGACAGGAAGCTATCGCTATAGTAAACTCAGAATTTGGCCGAGGAGTAGAGGTAAAATGAATTACAATGTAGTAGGGGATATCAGTATAATAAACTACATCACAGTAAGCGGAGCGCTGTTTATGATAGGTGCTTATGGAATCCTCACTAATAGACAAAACATGATCTCGATCTTAATGTCAATTGAACTTATGCTGCTTGCAGTTAACATAAATTTTGTTGCATTCTCTTCATATATTGGTGATTTAAGCGGGCAAATCTTTACTATTTTTATACTTACAGTTGCTGCAGCAGAAGCCGCAATTGGACTCGCTATCATTATGCAATTTTTTAGAGATAAGGGCACTATAGAAATAGGCAATGCTAATGAAATGAAAGGATGAATATGTATCTACACAATTTATCACTATCTATAGTTTTCCTACCATTGCTCGCCTCCATCCTAGTTGGCTTAAACACCAATAAGATTAAGCCGATAATCGCACAGATAATTACCGTTTCCTTTGTAAGTATTGCAGCAATTTTCTCATGGATAATTTTTTACTATATTTGCTTTTGTGGCAAAATAATTCACCTTAAGCTGATAAACTGGTTCAATTTAGGCGAGCTTAAAGCAGATTGGTCTATTTATGTAGATCCACTTACCGCTATTATGTTTTTAGTAGTAAATACCGTATCAGCCCTAGTCCACATTTATTCTGTAGGCTATATGTCACACGACCCCAACCAGCCGCGTTTTTTCAGCTACTTATCTCTCTTTACCTTTTTCATGTTAATTTTAGTGAGTGCCGATAATTTTGCCCAATTATTTGTCGGTTGGGAAGGGGTTGGCTTAAGCTCTTATCTTTTGATTGGCTTCTGGTTTCACAAAAAATCTGCGTACTCTGCTGCAATCAAAGCTTTCTTAGTAAACCGAGTAGGCGACATAGGCTTAGCTATTGGAATTTTTTTAACTGCAATGAAGTTCGGTAGTGTTGAGTATGCTACTGTCTTTTCTAAAGCAAAATATTTAGCTGAAGAAACCATCAATTTCTTAAGTTTCGATATTGGGTTATTAACAGCTATCTGTATAGCGATCTTTATTGGATGTATGGGTAAATCAGCACAATTAGGCTTGCATACCTGGCTACCAGATGCTATGGAAGGACCAACTCCAGTATCAGCTTTAATACATGCTGCAACTATGGTGACTGCTGGAGTATTTTTATTAACAAGATGCTCTTATTTATTTGAATATTCAGAAATTGCTTTAGGTTTGGTAACTATAGTTGGCGCAGCCACCTGCTTATTTGCAGCTACCATCGCCATTGCTCAAAATGATACCAAAAAGATCATTGCCTACTCAACCTGCAGCCAGCTAGGGTATATGTTTTTTGCCTGTGGAGTCTCTACCTATTCCGCTGGCATCTTTCATTTACTCACTCACGCCTTTTTTAAGGCGTTATTATTCTTAGGAGCAGGCAGCATAATTCACGCGCTTGCTGGTGAGCAAGATATAAAGAAAATGGGGGGAACATGGAGAAAACTTCCTTATACTCACGCTTTGATGTGGATAGGATCAATAGCTTTAGTAGGAATTCCACCTCTTTCAGGGTTTTTCTCAAAAGACTTAATATTAGAAGCAGCCTATGCTTCGGACTCAAAGTTTGGTAATCTAGCTTATTGGCTTGGAGTTGCAGCTGTAGCATTAACTGCATTTTACTCTTGCCGCTTATTGTTCCTAGTCTTCTATGGTCCAACTAATGTAGATAAAAAAATCTTCACAGAAATTCATGAAGCACCTAAGTCTATGATGATACCTCTAATTGTACTCGGTATAGGCTCGTTAATGTGCGGATATATTGGATATCATATTATTGATATCAGCAACTTGCCTTTTTGGTCTGGTGCCATCTTTGTCTTACAAGAGCATGATTCTATAAATAAAATTGATACAATCGAGCATTGGGTAGTGCAACTACCTTTGCTTGCTGCACTATTTTCAATGTTACTTGCGTATTATGCCTATATATTGAAACCCATCATCTCAAGCTGGTCGTATAAAAATTTTCGTAATATCAATTCATTCTTAGAAAAACAGTGGTATTTTGATGAAGTATATGATCTTATTTTAGTTAAACCAGTTAAATTACTAGGCATGAGCTTATGGCGATTTATTGATGCCGGTCTTATTGACGGCATACTGAACTACTCCGCAAGAGCTGTGGCTAAATTTGCAAAAGTCGCTTGTTTACTGCAAACTGGTTATATTTATCATTATGCCATGGCAATGTTAATAGGGGTTATGATTTTAGTTTATTGGTATTTGCCATGGTAATTTTAAATATAAAATATTGAGACAGGAGACAATTTTGTGGAAATAGCAATTCTTTCAAATCATATTTTTTTACCAATTTTAGGAGCAGCAGTAATAATACTGCTTGGCAGGGTTAACTACCTCAAATCTGATATTATATCAAAATATCTTGCTCTTATCGTCGCTTCCGCTAATTTCTTAATTTCAATTTTTATACTGTTAAGATTTGATAAAGAAACTAATCAACTACAATTCGTTGAGAAGAAAGCTTGGTTTGCAGAATATGATATTAATTATCACCTTGGAATTGATATCCTCTCCTTATATTTTATACTTCTTACAACATTTCTATCCTTGATATGTATTGTTGCAAGCTGGAACTCTATTAATGATAAAGTTAGAGAATTTTTCGCATTACTTCTTCTTTTAGAAGGCCTCATAATAGGAATTTTTGCTGCTGCTGATGTAGTATTATTTTATCTATTTTTTGAAACCGTCCTAGTCCCAATGTTTTTCATAATTGGCATTTGGGGCGGAGAAAACAAAATTTATGCCTCATTTAAATTCTTCTTATATACTTTATTTGGTTCTGTTTTGTTCTTGCTTGCTATACTCTACATAATCTTTTATTCGGAAACCGCAGATATCCAGCTACTTGTTGAAAAAGTTCCACATTACAACATAGAAACACAAAAGTGGCTATGGGCTGCATTATTCATGGCTTTTGCGATAAAAGTCCCGATGTGGCCTTTACATACATGGTTGCCAGATGCTCACGTACAAGCGCCTACTGCAGGGTCTGTTATGCTAGCAGGAGTGCTTCTAAAGCTAGGAGGCTATGGTTTCTTACGCTTTTCAATACCTATGCTGCCTGAAGGCTCCATATATTTCGCTGACTTAGTCATAACCTTAAGCATCATAGCTGTGATCTACACATTCTTAGTAGCTTTAATGCAAACAGACATGAAAAAGATGATAGCTTATTCGTCAGTAGCACATATGGGTTATGTTACTGCAGGTATGTTTACATTCACGCCCCAAGGTATAGGGGGATCGATTTTCACTATGCTAAGCCACGGATTAATTTCTAGCGCCTTGTTCCTTTGTATAGGCGTTTTGTACGATAGAATGCATACTAAAGAAATAAATTTTTACGGCGGCCTCACAAAAAAAATGCCTGCATTTACGTTATTTTTCATGGTATTTATGCTAGGCTATGTAGGGCTTCCTACGACTTCTGGATTCGTTGGAGAGTTTTTCGTTATATTTGCTGCATTTAAAACAAAGAATTTATACGGGGTATTGCTTGCACTCGGAATGGTTCTAGGAGCGGCATATATGCTTTGGTTATACGCAAGGTTGATGTTCGGTCAGCTGAAAAGTCAGCTTGTTGAAATAACAGATTTATCAATAAGAGAAAAAACTTATTTAGCTTCTATTGCGGTTTTTGTTGTATTGTTAGGGATCATACCAAACATTATAAATAATAATCTTTTTATGTTCACAGAAAATTTAGTTAACAAAATTAAGTTAACTAAAGAGATTATGCCAGATGAAATAAACTATAATATAAGTGATGAATGATGTTAAAAACTGTTTTTGAAGATTTAGCTGTCTTAATTCCAGAGCTTATTATTGCATCGGCAGCAATAATATCATTAATTCTCGGCTCCTACTTTAAAAAAGCTAGTCAATACATTTTCATCCCTATAGCAATAAGTTCAATTGCAGCCACATACTTTGCCATCACTGGCTATGGACAAGATTTAGGCGCCTTTAATGATTCAGTTTTATATAACAGCTATACAATATCAATGAAGGTCATAATTCTTATCGCTTTCTTAAGCGCCTTGCTATCGCTTCCTATTACAAAACTTAAAGAAGCTGACATCCCTTTTGAAATACCTGTTTTATTAGCATTATCAGTCGTTGGAATGCTAATGATGGTATGCGCTAACGATTTGCTCATTATATATTTAGCCCTTGAATTAATGAGCCTACCTCTGTATGTACTTACAACATTTAGTCAGAAACATAGCAAATCGCGTGAAGCTGGTTTAAAATTTTTTATGCTAGGAGCACTCTCTTCTTGCTTTTACTTATTTGGCTCTTCAATAATGTATGGATTTGTTGCTAGCACTAACTTCAATATGATAGGTGAGTACTATGTGAGCATCATGAATTCTAACGAAATAGAAATCGCAGTTCCAATAGTATTCTTAATAGCATTGGTGCTTATACTTGCAGCATTTTTCTTTAAAGTTTCCTCAGCCCCCTTTCACATGTGGACTCCAGACGTCTATCAAGGAGCACCTACCTTTGTCACTATGTTTTTATCCGCAGCCCCTAAAGTTGCATCTATTTCAGTACTTTTAAATATTCTCTATATGCCTTTTATTGATTTAATTGATCAATGGCAGCAGATTATAGTTTTTTGTGCTATTGCCTCTTTATTTATAGGAAGCTTAGGCGGTATTATGCAAAAAAACCTCAAGAGAATGCTCGCTTACAGTACGATAGGTCATATTGGTTTTATTCTAATGGCGGTTTCAGTGGGCGAACTTTCTGGAATTATCGGCACTATTTTTTATATTACAATATATGTAGTCATGAGTTTCTCAGCTTTTCTACCAATATTAGCCCTTGAAACAGATGATAAATATCACGGCGAAATTAAAGAAATAAGTGGTCTCGCTAAAGCTCATCCCCTGTTAGCTGTGATTATATTGGTTGCAATGCTTTCTATGGCTGGAATTCCTCCATTTGCAGGCTTTTTTGCAAAATTTTACGTACTCTTTGGTGTTATTAAGCAAGGGCTTTATTCTTTAGCTATAATCGGCGTACTTGCAACAGTTGTGAGTTGCTACTACTATCTTCGGGTTATAAAAATAATGTACTTCGATAACGCGAATCACGCCTTTACAATTAATATACCTTTCAGTGTAAAATTTATCATCCTTGTGGCAGCCTTATTTAATATTGGATATGTTATAATGCCAGAACCTATTCTAGAATTAGTTAAACAGGCAGCAGAATCATTAATTTCTATTTAAAATTTTAACCATGAAAATAGAAACAAAAAATATATCAATTAATCTAGGTCCACAGCATCCGGCAGCTCATGGAGTACTGAGATTAATTCTTGAAATGGATGGAGAAGTCATAGAACGAGCAGATCCTCATATTGGCTTGCTTCATCGCGGTACAGAGAAATTAATAGAATACAAGACATATTTGCAAGCTTTGCCTTATTTTGACCGTCTTGACTACGTCTCTCCTATGTCACAAGAACACTGTTTCGCGCTTGCTATCGAAAAACTTCTTGGTTGCGAAGTACCAGAGCGAGCTAAATACATACGTGTCCTCTTTTGCGAAATCACAAGAATCCTCAACCATTTATTAAACATTACTACCCAAGCTCTTGATGTCGGCGCGATGAGCCCTCTTTTGTGGTTATTTGAGGAGCGTGAAAAATTAATGGAATTCTACGAAAGAGCAAGTGGTGCTAGACTACACGCAACCTATATAAGGCCAGGAGGTGTCACCCAAGATTTACCCACAGGTTTACTAGAAGACATTCATAAATTTATCCAATCCTTCCCTAAAATGATTGATGACACCGAAGGATTGCTAACAGACAATAGAATATTTAAACAGCGCTTGGTAGATATTGGAGTTGTAACTAAAGAACAGGCGCTAGATTATGGGTTCTCTGGGCCAATGCTCAGGGGCTCTGGAATCGCATGGGACTTAAGAAAAGCTCAACCATATGATATTTATGATCAACTAGATTTTAGAATACCAATTGGCAAAAACGGTGATTGCTATGATCGATATTTAGTGCGAATTGAAGAGATGAGAGAATCGCTCAAAATAATAGCGCAATGTATAGAAAAAATGCCAGCAGGCCAGATTAAAACTTTGGATAGGAAAATTGCTCCTCCACCAAGAGCAGAAATGAAAACTTCTATGGAAGCCCTTATCCACCACTTTAAATTATATACTGAAGGATACGACGTACCAAAAGGAGAAACCTATACTGCAGTGGAAGCTCCTAAAGGAGAATTCGGGGTATATTTAGTTTCTGACGGTAGTAATAAACCTTATAGGTGCCATATTAGAGCACCAGGATTTGCCCACCTGCAAGGCTTAGAATTTATGTCTAAAGGACATATGCTAGCAGATGTTGTAGCGAACATCGGAACCTTAGATATTGTATTCGGTGAAATTGATAGGTAAATTTATGTCTTCTATGTATAAACTAATAGATTTTACTCAACCTACAAGTTTTGAATTTACAAAACGAAATATGAAGAAAGTTGAGGAAATCTTAAAAAAGTACCCGAATCAAAACAAAAGAAGTGCGGTTATGCCTTTATTGCACCTTGCACAAGAGCAAAATAATAATTGGGTACCAAAGGCAGCTATGGATTATATAGCTAAACTTTTAGATTTAAAGCCGATGCAAGTTTATGAGGTAGCAAATTTTTATACGATGTATAACAAACAACCAGTTGGAGATAATTTAATTCAGGTTTGCAGAACTACTCCTTGTTGGTTAAGCGGTTCTAATAAAATCACTGAGCTTTGTAAAAAAAAGTTAGGTATAGATATTGGTGAAACAACCAACGATAAGCAGTTTACCTTAGTTGAAGTCGAATGCCTTGGCGCATGCGTTAATGCGCCAGTAGTTCAAATTAATAATGATTATTATGAGGATTTAAGCCCTGAGAAAATGGATGCGGTATTAGAAAGTATTACTAATAATAGAAAAATTGCTCATGGTTCTCAGTCAGAAAGACTAAATTCAGCTCCTAAAGGTTGGGCAGCGAAACCTAAAAATTAGTGTACTGAATGAGCTTTCCATATACACTTCTTGTAAATAACTATAACTGTTGCTTTTACGATAAAAAATGTAAGGTTACTATGAGCTGGAATTATCTTAACTATTTTTGTAGCAATTTCACGAGTATCTTGACCTTTGTAGGTCAACTCTTTCACTGCCGTAGGTCACTACTATTTTAGAAGTAAATCAATTGTAATATAAGAGCTTTACTTTTCGCTTTATATCACAGGGTTCACGCTTCATTCTATATCAGAGTTCGCTAATACTTTAGCAGTACTAAGAACTTACTTATCTCCTATATCCTATCTTTTTGTGATGTACTAAAATATGGCTGGCCTATTGCTTTACGCTACTGGCAGTTTTTATACTTAATGGAAAAAATATTGATTTAAAATCATTACAACAATTATTAATTACTCTTATATTTATATTATTTTCCTTGCTACTGGCAGCTCACCTACTGAAAAGTAGGTACAATTCACCGAAGATTTTGTTTATTTGGGTAATAAATGACCTCAATTTGGAGTAAGTAGGTTTGAGTTTATTTTTCCATGAGAGAGAGGGTTTGTTGGGTTTGAAGACATAAGCCA
>JALDTH010000060.1 GCA_030073355.1 Candidatus Midichloria sp.
AAAATGGTTGTCCTGCTTTTTTAAAACCATATCAGGTATTCTTTTTAAAATTACTTTATTTAGAACTGAGGTTAAAGGTAGCTTTAGGAGCTTCATCTATGATTTCTTTAGTAAATAAAGTTTTATCTACAAAAATATCACTTGCTGTAGCCAGTTCCTTAAAGTTATCAGCGCCCACAGATTCAAATATATCAAGAACAATCTATAATTTTAGTAGCACACTTCCCCAAGTCATTCCAGCTCCAACAGCAGTTAGCGCAATGATGTTACCCTTTCTTATTTCCCCGCGCTCTTTGTATACTGACAATGCAAGCGGGATAGAGGCAGCCGAAGTATTAGCATGGATATCAACCGTCACTGCAACTTTTTCCATCGGCATACCAAGCTTAGTCGCCAAAGAAGAAATTATTCTATAATTAGCCTGGTGAGCAACAACCCAGTCTACTTCTCTTACTGATAAATTTGATTTCTCTAATAAGTTGCTTAGAGAACTATACATACTTTCAATAGCAAACTTATAAACTTCCTGTCCATTCATCTCTAGTTTTGCATCAAGGGAACCGATCGAAATCCCGCCCCCTACCTTTAGCATATCCAAAGTATTTCCATCAGAATGAATATCTATAGCCATAATTTGACTCAAGTCTTTGGTATTAGTCTCGGTTAAAATAACAGCTCCTGCCCCGTCTCCGAATAACACACAAGTCCTGCGATCGCTCCAATCTAAAATCCTAGACATTGTTTCTGCCCCAATGATCGCTATTTTTTTAGCTTGCTTGGCAGCTATCATTGAGTAGCCAATATTTAATGCATATAAAAACCCTGTACAAGCTGCCTGAATATCAAAAGCAAATCCTCTATTCATTCTAATCTTCTGCTGTACTTTAACTGCAGTCGCAGGCATAAAAAGATCTGGAGTAGTGGTAGCTAGTATTATTCCATCCAAATCAGTCGGGCCAAGATTTGCATCGAACATAGCATTTTCTAAAGCTTCGGTAGCTAAATCCGAAGTAAAAACCCCAGCAGGTGCAAGCATCCTTTGCTTTATGCCTGTTCTAGTTTCAATCCATTCATCATTGGTATCTAATTTAGTGCTCAACTCATCATTAGTAACTAAATTGCTAGGAAGAGAATGCCCGATTCCTACTATTTTCACTTTCATGTAGGAATACCTAAAATTTTTGCTGATGTTTGCTTAATCTTCTCAACAAAATTGAGTCCGATACCTCTCTCCTCTAGATCCTTGATCTCTTTTATAATTTGAGCATTTATATCGCGATTAGCTAGTTCATAAGCAAGACTTATAGCATTAGTCACCCCAAAAGTAGTAGCGGAACCATGACTTTTAATCACAATCCCATCTAGTCCAATAAACATTGCTCCATTATTTACATTTGGGTCAATTCTGGTTAGTTTCTTTTTTAAGGCTCTTTTTAATAGAAATGCACCGACTAGAGTTATGAAACCAGAACTTTTACTAATTTCCTTAAGAAGGGTCATAAACATATTAATAGCACCCTCTGAGGCTTTTAAGACTAAATTACCTGAAAAGCCATCTGTTACCACAACATCGGCCTTACCTCTTACTATGTCATGCCCCTCAATATATCCAATAAAATTCAAACCAGAACTTTTTAATAACTCATAACTTTTTTGTTCAAGTTCTCTTCCTTTGGTCTCTTCTTCACCAACATTTAGAATTGCTATAGAAGGGTTACCGATTTGCAACACCACTTTAGCTAGACACTGTCCCATCAAAGCAAATTGAAATATTACTGATTCAGAGCATTCGTTATTAGCTCCCATATCAAGCATTATAAGTTTATTCTCATAAGTAGGAAAAGCCCCAGCAATTGCAGGTCTTTTAACTCCTGGAAGTGTGCCTAATACCATTTTAGCAGTAACCATTAAGGCACCAGTATTACCGCAGGATAAGCAAGCATGTGCTAAACCCTCTTTTACTGCATCAATCGCTTTACGCATGCTGGATTCTTTACCGTTTTTAAAAGCATGCAACGGCTTGTCATGATCTTGTATAACATCTTTGGTTGCGATAA
This sequence comes from Candidatus Midichloria sp., assembly GCA_030073355.1. Lineage (GTDB taxonomy): Bacteria > Pseudomonadota > Alphaproteobacteria > Rickettsiales > Midichloriaceae > Midichloria. The sequence continues at coordinate 2,058 of JALDTH010000060.1, forward strand.
AATCATATCGTTCTTCTGGGAAAGAAATGGCTTGTAAGATAGAAACAACCTTATCTTCCAAACCAAAGATTAAAAAATGAACTCTTGGATTTAATTTAGCTACATTAAACGCTGCTTCAATAACGGAAGTAGGAGCATTGATCCCCCCCATTGCATCAAGACTAATCACTATTTTCTGCATTGTAAAATTTTAAAACGCAGATACAAACCTAAGCAGACTGATTTTCTTCAGACGGTTCTTTGACTTCTGTTGGAATTATAACTTGTCTTCCTTTATAGAATCCATCTTTCAACGATATGTGGTGAGAAAGCTTTGCTTCTCCTGTTTTAGAATCAAAAGCGATATTTATTTTTCTAAGGGTATCATGAGCTCTACGGGAGTCTCTTTTCTGCTTAGAAATTTTCTTTTTAGGTACTGCCATATTACGTCAACAATTAATTTACTGAGAAACAATTTATAATACAAGTTTACTTTAAAATCTAGACTTTTTGAAAGCATTAATACACAAAAAATTGTAATTATTTCAATCTCAACTTGGCATTGAATTCATTTTTAAGCTTTATCATTATATTTTCCGCTATAGAATCTATTTCTTTATCCGTTATCATAGCTAATTTTGGCTGAATCTTTAAAGCTATAGCAACTGATTTAAATCCGGGCTCGATTCCTTTTCCTTCATAAATATCAAAGATTTTGACCTGACTTATCATCTCTATTCTTAAGGAGCTAATTGCCCTTAATAGATCTCCTCCCAAAATTTCTTTTTTTACTATAAAAGCAAAATCACGATTTATAACATGATAATCAAACAGCTCCTTTTTACGCTTGCTAAAGTTATTGCTAACTTGAGGTATATTTTCTAAGAATATTTCAAATGCTACCAGATTTTTCTGTTCAATTTTGAGATCCATACCCACTTTGGGGTTTAATTCTCCAAAAAATGCTATAATACTTTTGCCTAACTTCAAACAACAGCTGCGTGTCGGATGATAGTATTGTGGAGCTTCTCTAATAATAGTGTATCTATTTGCATCCATACCGAACTCCGATAAAACTGCCATAACGTCATCTTTTACATCAAAGAAATCTGCAAGTCTTGCCTCGTAATGCACCCCTTTCTCTGTAATATATCCACTTCTGATACCTGCAATTACTCGAGTTTGAAAATTGTTATAGCCACTTCCATAAGCCCAACCGCTTTCGAAAATATTAAAATTTTCAACTTTTCTCGCTATATTCTTACTGATTACAGGAATAAATGAACATAGCACACTAGGCCTCATAATTGCCATATCTGGGGTTATTGGGTTAGCAATTCTTAACATACTCTCTTCAAAGGCGAAACTCTTAGCAACAGCCTCTCCAACAAATGACCAGCTGATTACTTCTGTTAACTTTCTATTGATTAACCTATTAAAGGCCTTTTGCGCTATCTCGTCATATTTGTTTAGAGGATGAAAGCTATACGGCAAATTTCTTTCAGGAATATTTGCTAAACCATAAATTCTTAAAACCTCCTCAACTAAATCTGCAGGACCTGAGATATCGCCCACTCTCCAGGACGGCACCCTTACACTAATCCCATTTATGCTAAATCCCAGATTTTTCAGTATATTAATACTTTCTCTCTCTGAAAGGTCTAAACCAGAAATTCTAGCAACAGAAGATGGATCAAATTCTATACTTACTGCTCCTCTATCCCCTTCTCCTCGTAAAGTGGTGATTGCTGAAAAATTGCCCCCGCAATGACTCCCAATAAACTCAGTAATTGCATTAGCAAAATATTCCGTATTAGTAAAATCTACCTTTCTTTCGAATCTAAATCTCGCGTCAGTATTGAGATTCACAGCGCGACCTGATTTCATTACAGCCTCGGAATCAAAGTCTGCTATCTCTATTATTATATTTTTGGTATTTTGAGTAACCTTGCTCTCCTCTCCCCCTATTACCCCTGCTATGCTTAAAATCTTTTCTTGATCTGCAATAACTAATAAGCCCTCAGGAAGAACATAGTTATTTCCCCCGATGGCTCTAAAATTTTCTCCCTCTATAGATCTTCTTACCGATACTTCTCCTTTGATTTGGTCTGCATCGTAAATATGAGCTGGCCTTCCTAAATCAAACATCATAAAATTTGAAATATCCACTAGCGGGTTCTTTAATTCGTAGCTGGTATTTTTTAATATAGTAAATCTTTCCTCATTTTTTATAGAGGAATTATCAATATTTTCCCCATAAATATAGCAAAATTCATGACAAATATCCTTAGCTATAATTCTTATTTCAATGGGGTTCTTCTTTAATCTGGACTCAGGCTTCTTAATTGAGATCTCACTTACGAATTGACCTATGCCAGTTGCAGCAAGATCACGGGCTATCCCAATTACACTTGCGCAATCACCTCGGTTAGGAGTTAGAGATATTTCTATAATAGAATCATCTAATCCATATAACTTTGCAAATGACTCACCAGCTTCTCCATGAGTAAGTTCTATTATCCCATCATGATCTTCTCCAATATTGAGCTCTTGAGCAGAACATAACATTCCATGACTTTCAACTCCTCTTATAGCAGATTTTTTTATACTCATACCATCGATCGGCATAATAGTCCCTATCGGAGCTAAAACTACGGTGATTCCAGCTCTTGCATTAGGAGCACCACATACTATTTGTAAAACTTCCTCTCCGTTGTCTACTTTACAGATTTTAAGTTTATCAGAATTCGGGTGGGGGCCTGCTTCTAGAACTTTTGCTACCACAAACTTGCTATATAGCTCGTTATTATCAACTACTTCTTCAACTTCTAAGCCAATCTGGTTAAGTTTGCTAATAACTTCTGATAATGAAGCACTTGTATTTAAATAACGCTTAAGCCACTTTAAGGTAAATTTCATAATTTCAATCCTGATTAAAATTAGCCTCACTTAATATATTAATAATCTTAAAGAGATGGGTAATCTCCTTGTCTGAAGGCCGTTTAACATTGTTTAATAACGTGATTTAATAAAAAATTAAAGCCCAATTTTGGCCATCTTCTGAAATTTTATATTAGTTCAATTGAACCAAGCAATTGTATTTAATATAATAAGAACTAACCCAGCCTTGAGTCAATCGCAACTATTATAAATAATTACTTATTAGAGAATAATGTTATGAAGAATCCCGCAACAAATAAATTAGTGGATGCTCTTTCTGCAGCCGCCTCTAAATTAGGTATGACTGATAAAACTAACCCATGCTAAGACACAAAACTAGTTTTTGCAGAACGCTTTTAGTAGCCCGAGCCAAGCAAACAATATAGGTGACTTATTAAACAGGTATCACTTGGCTTAGGGCTAAACGTTTACTTTGATCAAGGTGAACTTATGCCATCGAATTCTCTTGGAACAGGTTATGGGGTCTCCTCTGGAATCAAGATTAATGAAGGATGCACTTTCTCAAATTGCAGACTGGATAAAAGCTAATCCTAAAGAAGTATTATTTCTAGGAACCTGAGTTTTGGATAAGAACAGTTAAAGAAAGTGGTATTTAGAGATCTGAATAAGGTACTATGTGTTTATTTTTGAAAAAGAGCCTTTATAAAAAAGATATTACAGAATTATTTTGTTTTATTGATGACTTTTGCAAGAT
>JALDTH010000061.1 GCA_030073355.1 Candidatus Midichloria sp.
CTTTTGTAACATACCACTCTAATAAAACTCCTCCTTTACTTAATAAATCTGTTGTAAGATAGTTAATTAGAAAATTCTTCTTGGTATGACTGAAGATAGCTATGATGAAAATTTCGATTTTTGATTTAACAAACTAAATGTGATTATCTCTGATATACTTTTACTTGAATTCGGGCTAGGCTACTGTATATCTTAGTTAAGAGCAGCTTCTTCATAATTTTCCCCAATAACCTGATAAGTAGCTAAGGCTTTTCTGCAGTATCTTTTCTACAGCATCGTTCTTTATCTGCTGAAGTAATATCTTTTGTTAAAGCTAAAGTTTTTTCAGCAACGCTTTGTTTATAAATCTTTTCATAGATATCCAGAGATTTTTGCCAATATCTTAGGGTTTTGGCTATTTGGGGCTACATCAACCATCCAAGCTTTTAAGAGATGGGCTATATCATAATATACATCTGTAACTTCTTTGCTTTTCTCTGCAAAGATGTTCTCTCAAATAGTAAGAGACTGTTTTATATAGTGGGAGGCGACTGTATAGTTGTGGCTTTTATGAGCTAGATTGTAGCTCACATCTTCAACTTTTTTCCTCTCTTCTCCAAAATTTTCTCCAAAGATACCTAGATAGATATGCATAGATTGTTCATAGTATTTTTGTGCTTCAGCAGAATTACCTAGATATTTATATATACCGGCCACATTATTATGATATATTTCAGCTATCTCTTTGTCATCTTGCACTAAGGCACCACTTTTAATTTCCAAGACTCTCTCATATAAAGATAAACTTTCTGCGTAATAAAGGTGTTCTTTATAAAACTTAGTCATACTTTTACAGACTGCAGCTACTTCTAAACTAATTTTGTCTAAAGAGAGTATCTGATCTCTAGAGCGTTTTGGTATAGGGGAAGTACTTCTGAAATTTCTGTAGTTGGTTATAAAAATCTGCGAGGCTACAGTAAACTATTGCCATTTTTTCGTAACACCTTTTTTCGCTCTGCGATTAATTTTCTTCAAAATACTTAGAGCTTTTTCATATGGCCACAGCACCTCAATAAAGTTATTGTTACTATAGTATAGCGTTCTAGTGCTATAAAGTATGCCCACAACCTTTTCTTTGCTACTAATTTGCTCACAGATGCTTAGAGCTTTCTCGTAGTACGATAGAGATTTTTCTGTTTCTTGTTGGTTAGCATAGAAATCAGCAACATCTAAATAAATATCCGCTATTTTTTAATAGTTTATGTGAGTTGACTCACTTAAAATGCCCAAGTATTTTTTAAACCATGAGAGCACCATATGTGGTTTATTAAGAGCTCTATGTACTCCACTGCAAATCGGCTAACTGTTCATCTTCACCACAAGCTCCTCACAGTTTACTAAAGATTCTTTGTATGACTTTAATGCTTCGTTATATTGCTTTTGGTCATATAGAGATTTAGCTACCTCTAAATTCGCTTCAATTCTCTGCTTTATATTTGAAGCCATGACTCGTAGGTTAGCATTAATGAGCTAAATGTCTCTACAGGAACTAGAAGAACTGCTTCACTTTGGTTTTTCATAAATAATTTACCCAAGAAAATATACAAACACTTTACTAAGATAATTATGAATTTGCATGATTGTCAAGTTTTTATCTAGCGAAGTTTTTGCATATTTAGTTATCAATTAAAATCAAGTGACTAAGGGTTACTTACTAATTAATGATGTTGCTTGGTTTATTCTTTTGGCTCTATGCCGCGAAATTTTAGCCAGTGATGCATACCAAATAGCCCTCTACGCTACCACAAAAATTATTGACTAAAACTACTGAAATTCCAAGGCTAGAATCATCAATTCCATTAATTGTAAAACCATATTAGTGTCGTTTAGCGAAATTAATATTAATAACACGATTTATCAACAAATAAAATCTCCTCAGGCGATGTCATGGATTATGGAACGCATATGGTTGTAATTTAGCGTGATATAATGAGCATTAGGAAATGCTGTTTTCTTAGTTAAACTTAGGTAAATTCCTATAGCTATAGCAAATGACAAGGCAGATGAACCACCATAGCTAATAAAGGGTAAAGTCATACCTTTAGTTGGAAGAATATGTAAAGTCACTCCTATATTAAAAATTGATTGAATGCCAAAATACATCATAACACCGACTACTGCATATATTACAAATAGGTCTTTTGTTGAAGAGATTCGTACCATTGCTCTAATAATTATTGAAGCAAAAAGTATAATGATAATCATACAAAACAGAGCTCCCATTTCTTCTGCTGCAACTGCAAATATAAAATCAGTGTGAGAATCTGGTAACACTAATTTTACTGATCCTTCTCCCGGGCCTTTACCAAAAATTCCACCATTTACGTACGACTCTATAGACTTTTCAACTTGATAACTAAGATTATCTTCAGGATTTAAAAAGCTATTAATACGGTTAGCAACGTGTGGAAACATTTTATAGGCAGTAAAAGTTGCTGATATAAAAAATATTATAGCAACTAAAACCCATATTAATGGAAGGCCAGCAACAAAAAGTTGTCCTATAGTAACCATGGAAATAGTAATAGCCATCCCAAAATCAGGTTGCATTAAAAGTAATGCGCAGATAACTAAATGAATGGCAAGGCATATATACACGTTCCAGGACTTTGAGTGAAACAATCTTTTTTTATAATTATAAGATGACAGTATTAAAGCAACTATAACTGCGTAGAAAGGTTTTAAAATTTCTGAGGGTTGAAGAGAGAATCCTACCAGATTGATCCACCGTCTTGAGCCCTTAGTTTCGTCCCCAATGAATAATACTAATACCATTAAAATGAGCGTAGTAATAAAACCTAAAAGGGCTAACCGTTTTATGGCTTTTTTACCCATAAGAGAAATTAATGTAACAATGCCAAGCGCCGCCCCTAAGAATAATAGTTGCTTGTATAAAAAGTGAAAGTAGGGGACCCCTATTTTTTCTGCCACACCAGGGCTTGCTGTAGCGGTTAAAAATGCGCCTATTAGTATAATAGATAATATGAAGATAAACATTAGGGAGTCTATCGACCACCACCACTTCAGAAAACTGCTTGAGCGCTTATTTTGTAACATATAAAGGTACTCAATTAATTAGCAAAAACCTCACATAGGAAATTTCCTCCGATCTTTACACCTTGTGAATCAATCCCATGTGCTAACCCATTACATTTATAGGTATGTGTCATTACACCATTAGCATCAAGAGCATTATAAGCTTTTTCCATTTCTTCGATAGGAACGATGGTGTCCTCAGTACCGTGGATTAACATTACTCGAGGTTTTGATTTAATCACATTTTTTAATTTTGAAGGAGCAATTAAGAGCCCTGAATAGGCTATTATACCTCTTACTGTACTCGAAAGCCTCAACCCTAAATGCATAGCCATCATTGCTCCCTGTGAGAAGCCAACTAGCGCTATATTGTCTAGAGTGATTGAAAACTTTTTTGCCTGCTTAGTAATAAAATTTTCTAATATGATAGAAGATTTGCTGGCTCCTTCTAACATTTTTTCTTCAGATCTATCGGTGAGGCTGAACCACTGGTAGGCATCCATGCAATAATCATTACCCTCAAAATTTTCTGGCGCATTTGGAGAAATGAAGAGAACATCAGCTAAATACGCTTGCAGATCTGGAGCAAGATTTATTAAATCATTTTTATTAGAGCCGTAGCCATGTAGTAAAAAAACTAGCTTAGATGGCTTACTTGTGCTGGAATTAGGGTGTATTACGTGCTTTAACATTTTTTAATTTTGCTTCTGAAAGTACTATAAATGATGCGCTAACTATAATCATAATTGATCCTATAATAGTAGAAATAGAAATAATTTCATTAAATAAAAAATAGGCGATAATTGAGGCAAATATTAACCTAGTAAAATCAAAAGGTATAACTACAGTGATGGGCGAGTTTTTATAAGCAAACCCCATTAGTACTTGAGCGAGGGCTGACAAAATGGATGAAATAAAAAGCAGTAGAAGTTGTTTGTTGCTTGGTAAAATAGGGTTCTGAGTAAGTGCTGGCACTGACAGTAATAAGGAGATAAAGCTTGTAAAGAATATAACTGGCACTGGATGATAGTAAGTTACAAAGGTTTTGATTACAATGGCGCTTGCAGCCCAAAGCATTGCTGCTGCTAATACTAGTAGACTATAGAAGCTTAACTTGGTGAAATCAGGAGACATGACTATTATCGCGCCAAAAAAACCAATGAATAAGCAGCCCCATTTTGTTATAGAAACTTTTTCCTTTAATATCAGTATTGCGAGGAGAGTAATGAAAAGAGGGGTAGTGAAACTTATTGCAATGCATTCTGTTATAGGTAATTTGCTTACTGCCATAACCCAAAAGCAGATGCCAAGAAACCCTAAGCTTCCTCTTACTACATTTAGCAGTAGATTATTTTTATGGAAGGTGCTGGAAGTATTTTTACGGTAGGCAATTAAAAAAATTAAAAATGGTAATAATATTAGTATTAAGAACAAGTTGCGATAAAAAACTAATATGAGAGGAGGGAGATTATGCCCTATTTTTTTTAAAATGCAGTTTAATATGGCATAACAAAAGCTTGAAGAAATTACTAAAAAAATCCCTATATAATTTGAGGATGTTTTATATTGCATTTACTGCTCTCCTTTTAAAAAAGTTAAATCTTAATACGGGTACTAAGTAAGTAATAGAGAAAAATAGGATAAAGGGTGTAAAGAAATATAAAATTGGCGTATGAGGCGGTAGTTTTAATTTAAAGGCCTGCATGATGAATGTAGCAACAACACAAAAAGAAAGTCCAACTAGTAGTATATCTAATTTTTTATTTAGTATAAGATCTTTAAAATGCAAGTCATAGTAGCTAAATAAGTTAGTTGTAACAGCTATGGCCAGACTCATAGCTGTTATAAATAGCCAAGAGTAGTGAGTTAATTCTTTTGTTAGATTGAAGAAGAAGATCCAACTTGAGAGGATAATTTTTACTATACTGTATATTAGGATCAACACTTTGGCACTTTTATTAAATTCGTATACTAAATTTATTATAGTAAGCAAGATTAATGCTATGCTTATAGCTGCGACTATCTCTAGGGTATCATGAAATTTATAATATATAAAAGCTTCAGATATATCGTATAGTATGATTGTCGATATGATAAACACCCATAATCTTCTAGCATAAAGAGCAAGTTCTAAGTAAAATATAGCAGCATTTTGAATATGACCTCTTGGGAATCCCCACCACACCTTTCCTAGAGAAGGGTCTAGCGGCACTTGCCATAACTCTTTTAGGAAAGCGTTTAGACTGGAGCTTAGTCCAATTGTGAGAGCTAATAATTTAAAAAAGCCCGTGAAATCTTTTCTATATGACAATAAAAATATTAAGGCTATAAACCAATTCTCGGACAGGCATATAAAAAAGTGGTGAACAAGCACCATGGGTTTTTTCGCCTCTTATACTCGAACCTGAATAAAATGTAAACTATGATTTAATTGTTTCAAGTAAAGAAATGCTGTTGTTAACGTAAAGTAATGCGAAGGCATTATAGATAGCTGTTGACGTGCATTAATAGAGGCAATGTCCGTCTTGGAAATCTCAATTCTGTTTAAGTAGAGAATTTAACAGAAGGTTTAGCTGATTTGAGTCAATAAGCAATTAGAGATAAAGTATA
>JALDTH010000062.1 GCA_030073355.1 Candidatus Midichloria sp.
TTTATCTCTAATTGCTTATTGACTCAAATCAGCTAAACCTTCTGTTAAATTCTCTCCTTAAACAGAATTGAGGTGAATTTTTTCACAGCTTCCAATAAATTGGATCTCAATTAATGTCATCTGGGAGAATCAATATAATTTAGTGTGGTAAATTTGGCACTATAGAGTTTGTTCATACCAAACAAAAGCCAGATACCATTATGCCGCAGCTTGAGTATGACACAAATTGTAGATTGTGGCGTGTAAATGCCACACTCTCTCTTCGTGATATGAAAAGCAACACGCAGGAACGACAATTTAATAGATTGGGAGGCTGTAAATGAATTTATTTGATATAATTAGTGGTTGAAGCTTTAAAAAACTAGCCAAAATTATCTGCTCTGAGAACAGTCGTCGAAAAGGAGTCATTACACCACGACATACTGAGGGCGCTAAGATGCAACAATTTACTTTCAAATCTCACCTTTATGTGTAGAGCCTGTCTTAGAGCTTGTTATGGTGGCGTGAGATTAAGCTAGGATCTTGACTTTACCCGGAGGGTAGTAATTTTAAGAAATGATTTACATAAAATGGGACAGCTGCTAATCGAAAGTTTACAGCGTAAGTATGGACTCAAAGTTAAAGTTAGTGAACCATTAAAAGACATACAAAATGTTGACACATGGAAGATTAAGATTGAAACTAGACCAGGTTCTAAAAATCTGCCCGCTCAGTGTATTATATTAATATTGACATTCATATGAGAAACTTATTATACAAGCCCAAAGCCGGGAAGAAATTTATGCAGATAAGTTGATCGCATTTGCATTCAGGCCAAATCGTATTAAATATCGCGATCTCTGGGATATATCGTAGCTCCACAGTCAGGCAATTAAGCCAAGATTAGAGCTAATTTCCTCATAAGCTTAAAGATAAAAACTATTCCATAGAGCATTTTCTAAAAACATTTAACGAGCGCAAAAAATTACTTGAAACAAGCACGGAAATGGCTAAAGAATTTAAGCAAGAAATGCAGCGTTTTCTGCCAGTAGAACAAATAAGCCAAACCCTAGCGCAAGAAATTTTCTCGCGTTTTATAGTTTACCTTCTAGTAGAAGATTTAATTAACCAATTTCTTAGCGCTAAACATAATTAAAATCGCCCTACTTATTCATGAATAAGAAAGCGTTTATATAAAAGCTAGCAATTTATTTTGGTAACAGCTTAGCTATTTCAAGTGCCCCGTAGGTTATAATACACGAGGCCCCTGCCCTTTTACAGGAAAGTAAAAACTCAATTTGAACATCTTCATAAGAATAAATAAAATACCTTGCATAGCTGCAATTTTAAGCGCAGTATATTCCCCGCTCACTTGGTAAGTGATTATTGGTGGAGTTGGATATAAGTTTTTTATTTCTCTAACAACATCTAAATAAAAAAGTGAAGGTTTCACTATAATAGCGTCTGCTCCCTCTGCTATGTCCAGTTTAACTTTTCGCATCGCTTCATTAATGTTAGCAGGATTTAGCTGATAGTGTTTTTTATCAGTTGCTCCTATAAGGATATACTTGAATCAACTGCTTCACGAAATGGCTCATAAAGTTTTGAAGCATATTTAGCTGCATAAGAAAATATTTGGGTATTTAAAAATTTACTCTCCTCAAGCGCGGATCTAATAGAGTGTACTCTGCCATCCATCATATCGGAAGGTGCTAGAATATCGCATCCAGAATCTGCTAAGATTAAAGCTTGCTTTGTTAATATTTCAACAGTTCTATCATTATCAACTAACCCTTCTGCATCTAAAACTCAATCGTGTCCATGTATTGTATAGGGATCGAGGGCGATGTCAGCTATTATACCGATACCTGGCACAACTTTCTTTATAGCAGAAATAGTTTTGCAAAGTAGATTATCAGGTTTTATAGCATAGCTACCAAATTCGTCTTTTAGAGACTTGTTAATTCTAGGAAACAGAGCAACCGCCGAAATCCCCTCATTGTAAGCTCTCTTTACTGTATCTATACAGAGCTCCATGCTGAGTACATTCACACATCCGGCATAGACGGAATTGCAATTGACTCCCCTTCTTTTACAAATACAGGCAAGATTAGTTGAGATCTATGAATGTGGTTCTCAGCGAACATTTCTCTAGTCCAGCTATGACGTTTATTTCTCCTGATTCTTGTATACGGATGAGCAAAAGGCATAATTTATACTGCTTAAGATGGGGCGAGTAACGGAACTCGAATCCGCGACCTCAAGTGCCACAAACTTGCGCTCTAACCATCTGAGCTATACCCGCCATAAAGTTAATTAAAGCCTTTAAAGCTTTATAAGGATGAGAAATTTATAGCTAAATTACATATAAAAAGCAAACTATTTTGTTGGATATTATTAGCCAAAATAAAATTCAATTATATGCATGCTGTCTCTAAAACCTTGTATTACAACAGCCTCCTACTCTTTGTCGTTAATATATATTTAGCATATAAATATTTTCTTGCCTTTCTGTTTACTAAGTCTTTATGGGGCTGTATATATTTAATTCAGTGACTCGATAATCGATTAATTTTAAAGGAGGATTTATGAGCATCAGATTAGAGGACTTTTCCCGTAACTTCTTAACACTAGCAACGAAATACAAGATAATATTTTATTAGCTTCTAAAACTAAATCTAGCAAAACTACAGTTTGTTGAGCAAACTTCAAGTAATCAAAAGGTTGTAGAGATTGCAAAAAATTATTTTAGGACTAAAAACTCAAACACAGGGAATTCAATCTCTCAAGGAAACCTTAAAAACGGAAGATAGTCCAGAGAAAGACAAAGCAGTAGAAATGATAGGACGCATGATATAGCTTACCAACAATTATAACTAGAAAAACTTAACGCAGAGCAAGCTGGAAACAGAGATAGCATAACGATAACAGAGTTAAAAATAAAGCGCTTGGAGTTTAAATATGATAGTGTGCAAGCCACATATTAAACGAAGCAATTCAGTACCTCAAACAAGTGGTTTCTGATAATATTAAAAATCAAGTAGTTGAATGTACAAACAATGCAATTGCTAATTTAGGCAGAGGTAGAGTATCTATTAATGGAGCAAATGCTGAACCAACCAGAATTATTACTGATTTCAACGAAAAATCTTATGCTGCAAAGTTACAAGACTAGAACAAGAGCTAAAAGAAATTGGTGAGAAATCAAAGGAATTGTGGAAATTATACAACAAACCTAGAATTCACAACAGCTAGCTTAGCAATAATGCGTGAAACCTATATAGATAGCTAAAGAAAAATTGTAGCTTCTACAAAAATTTCCGAATTAGAAGGTGTAAAACTAAATTTGAAAGAAGCTAGCGCAGCAAGGGCAGAAGAGGTCACTGATCAGATCAGCAATCAACTTAACAAATTAAAGCTTGAGATAAAATAAAACTCGTAATATTGAAGTCTGAAAAATCTAATAGTGAGCATAGTGATCTTAGTAAAGCTATTTTGGCTGAAATCGCAAGAACAGACCAAAAAATTGCTAATAAAAGCGTAGAAATTACTATCAACTGATATTCTTTATCCAGATAGCCTATTGGAATTTTTATTGACTTAGATCAAACTGATACAATTAGAAGTATTTAAGGAAATCTTACAAGACTATGTTAAGCAAGGCATCTAAGGAAATCTATATGGTATAAATTCTTTAATCGTAAGTCTAAAATTGTCACAATTTGTAAATTAATTTAAGACATATTTTTACCGCGCAACATGTAGGCAATTTTGCAGATGCAGTTAAGTTACTATCTGATAGAATTCTAGTTACAAAGCAGAGCTTATCAGCTGCCGATGCAGAGTTTAAAACTCTACTCATAGATTCAACTCGCCCTTTAAACGAAAAATTGCAATTAATTGTGGTTATGAACCTTACTATCTCAAAAAACAAAGAAATAGCAGAAAATGATAAAACAAAAGCACAATAGTTGAATAAAGAGATAGATAATGTGGCTCAAACAAAAGAAGCGAGCAGTAAGGAAGAAGTAAAAATTCAAACGATAAAAGATTATAAAGAGCTCATAGTAAAGCTAGAAGCCGTAAAGGTTGAACTTCAAAAACTCGGTGTTATAGTTAGTGATTTTGATCTTATTCATTATCTTGCTTCTCCATTTTGAATACTCAATACTTCCTGCAAACATACACTTTATAGAAATATTTTTGTGCAAGCTTTAAAAACTCAAGGTAGTACAATATCTCTTGAGGCAATAGAAGGTCAACTAGCAATAGAAGCGGCAGCTCAAGTTCTTGCAGATGCTTCAGCCTATTCTGCCGATTCTGTTAGCTTAGAGCCTGTAGTGATAGATGAGGCATAGAGCGCAGATAGCGATTGTACTATCACTGATCAAGGACAAGCTAGCCTAGCTATAGAGTATCTTATATGAAAAGCTCTCAGATTCAGCCAAATGAAGATAGCTTTGGATATTCAATCATAAACAAGATAACTCAGTTTGCAAAAAGTGGAAAAACACTTATCATAAGCACCACGTCATCAAAATCACCTCTCGATACTATTTTCAGGCTCTGATAAAATACCAAGCAGATACTTGGATTTTAATAATAATCCTGATGGTGGCCCAGGCGGCGGAAGCAGCACTGGATATGGTTCTTCTGCTTAAGAAAAAGGTGATAGTAATGGTGAATCAGACATTTCACTTATTAATTACCGATAATAGCACAGATACCTCAACTGTATAAAATGAAGAAGCTAATATAGAGTTAATTGTAAATACGTTAATCACTTATCTACAAGAAAATCTTGACGCACAAAACAACAATACGTTATATCGAGTAAGTTTCTTTGAAATTAAAGGGTTGCTTAACTTACGTTAAGCAACCCTTTTTTAAAGGCTACAACTTTTATAAGCCTTTATAAGCCTCTTCGATATCAGAGATAAAGCACTACTTTTTCTATGCTTATAGAATATACAGTTAATTATTATCAGCAGTACTTTATTACAAAAAATGCATATTTAAACTTGCTTCTTAAATTAAATCATTATATTAATGATTCCACAAGTTTGACTCTTTCGTCTAGCGGTTAGGACTCCACCCTTTCACGGTGGCAACGCGGGTTCGAGTCCCGCAGGGGTCACCATCTAATATGCTTTAAACAAACTTCAAGTAGTTTAAAAAGCCCAGATAGCTCAGTCGGTAGAGCAAAGGACTGAAAATCCTTGTGTCGGTGGTTCGATTCCGCCTCTGGGCACCATTTAAACTCTCGTCCAAAATAAATTCCCTCTTCAAGTCTACTCTAAACTCTAAAATACATGCAGGAATACAGATGGTATAGGAAAAGCGTTAGGGAAGAGTAAAGCAGCTTTCCAAAGTGCTCACTTTTGGCAGATCAATCTCAATTTCCCAGGTTAGCGGAGCATATACGGCCTATCAATGAAGAACTGGAAGATCCCCTCAAGCAGCAGATCTACTTGTTGCCAAGACTCGTTTCTTTATGGCCTTGACTACACGCTTCGCTCGCAAAGGGGCAGAAGTTAGAGCGCGTTGCAAACTCACTTCAGCTATGGCACTGTTAACAAAATAAATGATTGTCTTCTTATCGGTTGGTAAGTTTGCTATTACTACTACAATTAATT
>JALDTH010000063.1 GCA_030073355.1 Candidatus Midichloria sp.
TAATTCTGTAATATCTTTTTTATAAAGGCTCTTTTTCAAAAATAAACATATAGTACCTTATTCAGATCTCTAAATACTTCTTTTTAACTATTTTGTCAGGTATAGCTTAGAAGCTTCTATATATGTGGAAGTGGAATGATTGGTGGTTGTGCCGATGAGACTTGCAACAATGAGGTACTTAGGACTCCAGATTTGATCTTGGGGAGCATGACTAATGTTCAGGATGTATGGGATCATTTAAGCTGTTAAATCATCCTTTTTAAGAGATTCACTTTATCAATTAACATATGCTGAAACGTAAGTAAAACATGCCCTATAATTAAGCTACTTAAGATAATCGCAGTAGCAGAGTGAATACTTGAAAGTATATTCGCAATCTCAGGATTTTTTCTACAAGCATAGGAAGACCTAAGCCAAAAACAAAGCTTTGTAGTCGTAGTATACTGACATAAGATAGCCACTGACTGGCATGGTAATAATGCCTAAGTAAAGGAAGAATACAGCAATTTTAGCTGCGATCCTTTCAAATTTTTTAATAGCGGTGGGTAATTTTGGTATTTTAAAATTAAATCGATTAAATATCCTAATAACCAAAAATAGAAAAATAAGAACTCCTATAGATTTGTGTAAGCCGTATACAGAAAATTTAAATGGTACGGCGAAGACACTCATTAAAAACCCGCATATCATTGCTATATTTTTAGTTTGGGTTTGACGCATAGAATATCCCACTAAATTCCTATGTTGCTAAAATATATAATTTAATATAAGATCTCTTTTCATATTTTTGCAAGCTTTTTAAAAACGCGAGAATATTATTATCGATATTTAACAAATAGAAAAATGCAATTTCGTAATATAGCAGTGATAGCTCACGTAGATCACGGGAAAACAACTTTAATTGACCAAATGTTAAAACAAAGCGGTATATTTCGCAGTAATCAAGTCATCGTTGAAAGGGCAATGGACTCAGGAGAACTCGAGAAGGAGCGGGGCATTACGATTCTTGCAAAATTTACATCATTTTTTTATGAAGGTATTAAATTTAATATAGTTGATACTCCAGGTCACGCTGATTTTGGTGGGGAAGTTGAGCGCGTTCTTTCTATGGTTGATGGTGTAGTATTACTTGTTGATGCCTATGAAGGCCCAATGCCGCAAACTAAATTTGTGTTAATGAAAACTTTGAAATTGGGATTAAAGTCAGTTGTTATAATTAACAAGGTAGATCGACCAGATAGAAGGATCAATGAGGTTTTAGACGAGATTTTTGATTTGTTTATATCTTTAGACGCAACAAATGAGCAGCTAGATTTTCCAGTATTGTATGCTTCCGGAAGGAGTGGATGGGCAACAACTGAAGCTGAAGTTCAAGGAGTTGATTTAAAGCCATTATTTGAGGCGATAAAAAATCACATATCAGAGCCTAAAGTGGATAAAGAAGGTCCTTTTGAAATGCTTGCAAGTATTTTAGCCCATGATCAGTATGTAGGTAGAGTTTTAATAGGTAAAGTATACTCTGGTTCCGCTGCAATCGGGACGGCTGTTAAAAGTATTAATCTAAATGGTGAGGTAATTGAATCAACCAAATTAACAAAATTATTTGGTTTCCAAGGCATTGAAAGGATTAATATAGAAAAAGCTGAAGCTGGTGATATAGTAGCGATCGCTGGAGTTGTTAAATCTTCTGTTTCGGATACTATTTGTATTCCATCAGTTAATGAACCAATAACTTCTACTTCTATAGATCCTCCGACAATGGCGGTAACGATAAGTGTTAATGATTCACCTTTAGCAAGCCAGGAGGGTTCAAAGGTCACTTCTCGTATGATTTTAGATAGACTTGAGAAAGAAGCCCAAACTAATGTTGCAATTACTTTAAAAATTTCTGCTTCAGGGGAGGCTTTTGAAGTAGGAGGACGTGGTGAATTACAGTTAGGGGTTTTAATAGAAACCATGAGACGTGAGGGGTTTGAACTCTCTATTTCAAAGCCTAGGGTCTTGTTTAAAGAAGATGAAGATGGAAGTAGGTTAGAGCCAATTGAAGAAGTTGTAATAGATGTTGATGAAGAATATAGCGGTATAGTTGTTGAGAAACTGTCAATAAGAAAAGGTGAGATGCTTGAAATGAAGCATTCCGGTAGTGGTAAACTCAGGTTGGTTTTTTTGGTGCCATCTCGAGGCTTAATCGGTTATCAAAGCGAATTTAGAAACGATACCCGTGGGACTGGAGTACTTAGTAGGTTGTTTAATAGTTATCAAAAGTATAAGGGAGAAATAACAACTCGTCATAATGGGGCTCTAATTTCAAATTCAGATGGAGAGGCAGTAGCTTATGCTTTATGGAATTTAGAAGAGCGGGGAGCTCTTTTTATACATCCGAAAACTAAAATTTATCAGGGGATGATTATTGGAGAACATAATAGAGATAATGATTTAGAGGTCAATCCGATCAAAGGTAAACAGTTAACTAATATGAGAGCTGCTGGTAGTGATGAGAATATAAAGCTGAAGCCTCCTCGTGTTTTCACATTAGAAGAAGTAATGTCTTATATAAAAGATGATGAATTAGTAGAAGTCACCCCTAAAAATATAAGATTGCGTAAACGTCACTTATGTCCTCATGAAAGAAAAAGAGAATCACGGAAATCTAACAAATAAAACTGTTTTTGCCTAATCTTTATTTGAAAGTTGCACTTATAGATTCAGGTAAGTCTTTAAGTTTTTCTTTTCTAGAAATGACTGGCAAGATAACAAACAGATATAAAAAATACCAGGTAGTGCAAAATTGACCTACAGAGATATAAGGCTCTTCCGGGGGGCATGCCTCTGATATAGCCTAGTACTATAAAGTTAATTATAAATATTAATGTAAATATTCTAAATAAGGGTCTATAATTAGCACTTCTGATTTTGGATCCATCAAGCCAAGGAAGAAGAAACAATATAACTATTGTACCACAAACATAAGCTATAACTCCTCCTAATTTATCAGGAATAGAGCGCAAAATCGCATAAAACGGTAAGAAGTACCACTCAGATACTATGTGTGGGGGAGTAATCAAAGGATTAGCAGGTATATAGTTGTCGGGATGGCCTAAGCTATTTGGGCTGAAAAAAACAAATCCAAAGAAAATTAGAAAAAATACTCCGAAGCCAAAAAAATCTTTAACTGTATAATAAGGATGGAAGGGAATAGTATTGTTATTGTATTCTGTTTTAACTTGGACTCCAGTTGGATTGTTTGATCCATACTTGTGCAAGGCAACTAAATGGATCATAACTATAGCAACTATCAAAAATGGCAACAAAAAGTCCTATTTAGAGTTGGATTGTCTACAGAAAACCCGCCCCAAAGCCAGATCACTATATCTTCACCGAAAACGGGTATAGCTGAAAACAAATTAGTGATCATTTTAGCACCACAAAAACTCATTTGTCCCCAAGGCAGAACATAGCCCATAAATGCAGTTGCCATCATAACAATAAATATTATGGATTCCTAAAAACCATAAAAGTTCTCTAGGGGATTTATAAGAGCCGTAAAATAGTGCTTTTGCTATGTAGAGAGATATATTGCCGCAAAAAACATCGAGGCGCCGACTGCGTGGGTGTATCTTATTAACCAGCCATAATTTACGTTTCTCATGATGTTTTCCACGCTTATCAAATGCCATTTTGACGTGAGGAGTATTATTGCATAGCTAAAAACAAGCCAGTGAGTATTTGTATAATTAATATAATCCCAGCTATGGAACCTAGGTTCCATAAATAATTTAAATTCTTAGGGGTTCTATATTCTGAGAAATGTTTTAAGAAACTAAATATTGGTAGCCTATACTCAATCCACTCTATTACTCTATCAATGGGACTGTTTTTGTCCATACTAGAATCAGATTTCATCATCCTTAATTAGCCTATTTTAATTTTATTATTGCTCAAAAATTCATAAGGTGGTATAGGCAAATTTGCTGGTGCTGGGCCTTTCCTAAATCCTTCCAGAAGAATCGTAGTGTGAGCCATGGCAAAGGGCAAAACCAACCGTTATAATTGCCTTTACCGCTAACTGGAACGCACACTAAATGAGTACAAACTCTAATAGTAACTAACCATTGCTCTTTACCTTTTTTAACTCTTTCTTCATCGCTTTGTGGATCTCTTAATTCAGCTAGATTTACTGACCGAACTTCCTCAATTTGATTATGGGTCCTTTTAGTGACAAAAATAGGCTTATCGCGCCACATAACTGTGATTGTTTCACCTTCTTTAATATTTGATAAGTCAACTTCGGTGCTACCTACGGCTAAGACGCCAGCATCTGGAGAAAGAGATCTTATAAATGGTACGGCTGCTGTAATTGCTCCGACCCCTGCAACAGCAGAAGCAGCTAAGACAACAAAATCTCTTCTGGTGGGCACAGTATCTTCACTTTCTATATCAGTATCATTGTCCTTTGTATCTGTCATAAGGACTTATAAATAACTTACCGTTAATCATTATAATAATGATGATAGGATATAAATGCATTAATTTTTTGTAAGTAGCAGAGTAAAAAATTGTATTTGTAGCAAATTATGCTATTTCTCTTTAGAGAATTAGACTATAGCTCAGCCGTAACAGACGTTATTCACATAAATTAAAATAAGACTGTATCGCGGTACCGTCATAAGCAAGTACTGGTATTTCTACAGTGGCTATTTTTAGTATCTCCTTCTCTACATTTATTTATCACCAGGTCTCGCGCATGGCATGCTCTGCTGTTTTCCATCCATCATACCTTATTAAGAGCTTTTAGCAGGATCTGAGCTGTTATTACCACTGTGGTGTATTTATCCATAATCTTTACATAAATCAAATTTGTCGTTACTTTACGTTACTTTAAGTATTTAGAATCTCTTTAGCTAATGTAAGACCTATATCTGTCAACGCTAGCACAGCTAATGCTTTTTATTCGCCAGTTCTTTTGGCGTGAATTTTTTGTTGAGTATGGGCTTTATCCATTAGCTTTATGTTCTTTTACTAATTTTTTATGTATGCGAGCAAGAGTAGTTACATTCCTTTGGGTGGAGTTTACCATTTTTGTTGAGCGCTATTGCGCTATTGGTGAGGTAATCGGTATTTATGGATCCCAAAGCTCTATACTAAGGAGCGTAATAAAGTAGTAAAGTTATCAGTGAGTAATCTCTTCCATTTTTATGGTGGTGATTTTTATCGCATCCTACTTTCAAAAATATACTAATATAGGTAGTGCTGCTCAGTATATTAATACTTTTAATATAATATGATCCTGTTCGCTATTTTTGGTAGAGACATTTTATCTGATAGAATTGATATAGAGACCTAAGTTTTGGATAAGAACAGTTAAAGAAAGGGGTATTTAGAGATCTGAATAAGGTACTATATGTTTATTTTTGA
>JALDTH010000064.1 GCA_030073355.1 Candidatus Midichloria sp.
AAACAAGAAAGATGGTATCCCTAATTAGAAATATTCTGTTTAATTGATGACCTTTTTACAAGCATTTTAACAATTCAAGTATCAAAGATCCTTAAACGGACTCACAGAGGCAAAGGAAACTAGCATCTATGATGACGCTTTCCAAAGGGTTCATGCATTAATTTAAGATCTTGATCATAACATGTGATGAAATTTCTCATTCATTGCCTGCTAACCATTTGTGAATCTTATCTTTTACGAATCCCCACCAAACAGCTCTCTCTCTTTAC
The DNA here is from genome assembly GCA_030073355.1 of Candidatus Midichloria sp. Lineage (GTDB taxonomy): Bacteria > Pseudomonadota > Alphaproteobacteria > Rickettsiales > Midichloriaceae > Midichloria. The sequence goes on from JALDTH010000064.1 coordinate 270, forward strand.
TTGGTAAGTACTTATACTGTAATTATAGCCTCAATTATTGAAGCCTCGCTACTAATTTTAGCTATTACAATCTTTCCCCACTCATCTTTATTTAATTCTGCTGCAGTTTTTTACTGATACATACCGCTGATTTCGCCGATAAATTTATTTTATATTTCTTAGCTAAATTGGAAAAGGCTAAAGCAGTACTAAGAGAATAAAGAAGCACCATCTTAATCAGATCGTTAATTGAACTAATAGCCTGTTCAGATAAATTTTCGGTTAGTATGGATTTATACACCACCTCTCTTTTTATTAGGTAGCCAGCGTTCAACAATTTTTTTTCTATATTGCCTGCAATGTCAGCTCCAGAGATATATAAAATTTTAACTCCAGCTTGCTCATATGTTTTTTATATCTTTTGTTACTTTTTGCCAAAACTCTGTTTCAAAACTATTAGGCAACCATTTTTTTGATGACATTTTATTTTTTATAAGCTTAGCTTCTAATTTATAGTGGAAATTATAAAAATGTGATACCAGAATTAATCGATTTTTGTTAAAAATTTATTTCCTACTCCGAACGTTTTAATAATAAACATTTTGACAACAAGACGATTTATTGATATCTAGCTCTGGTCGCTTTTTTTTAATAACGTAAAAAGGTAAAATATGAGTAGCGATATAAAAGCTAAAGTCATAGAAGCAATAACTAAAAGCTTAAAACCAGAGGATCCAAAAAAAGTAACTTTGGGGGCCAAATTAGTTGAGGATTTAAAGGCAGATAGCCTTGATATAGTGGAGTTAATTATGGCCTTGGAGAAAGATTTTGAGATTGATATCACAGATGAAGCTGCTAAGAATATTAAAACAGTTCAAGATGCAGTGTCTTATATAGAAGCTCAATTATCTAATCAATCGTCTCAGGAAAATCCACCAAAACCTAAGGAAGGTCAGCCCAAGTCTAAGGAAGATCAGCCTAAGCCCAAAGACAATCAAGCTAAAAAAGTTGATTAATTAATGTTATTATGAGACGCGTCGTTGTTACTGGTATGAGTGCAGTTACTCCTCTCGGGAGTGATTTGAGTACTACTTGGCAAGGTTTAATTAATGGAAAATCTGGTATCACTCGGATTCCGGCTTCGATGTTCGCAACCGACGACTTAGCCGTCAAAATTGTTGGTATTGTAGACACAGACGGCGATTTAGATTTAAATCAGTATGTGTCTGCAAAAGAGCAGAAAAAAATGGATAGATTTATTCACCTAGCCATAGTAGCCTCTGTACAAGCTATTAAAGATTCAGGATGGGAACCCTCTAATGATGAGGAAAGATATCGTACCGGAGTTCTAATCGGCTCTGGAATTGGAGGTTTAATGGCTATCGAACAAAACTCTATCACTTTACATAATGAAGGACCTAAAAGAATCAGTCCCTTCTTTATCCCTGCAAGCCTCATAAATTTGGCTTCTGGACATGTGGCAATTATGTACAACTTCAAGGGCCCTAATCATGCGGTAGTTACTGCCTGCACTACTGGCTCACATGCTATTGGTGATGCAGCAAGAATTATTGCTGATGGTGATGCAGATGTCATGGTATGTGGCGGAACCGAAGCTGCCATTTGTAGACTTGGTATTGCTGGTTTTGCTGCAGCTAGAGCGCTTTCTACAAGAAACGATGAGCCAGAAAAAGCATCAAGACCCTGGGATAGAGATCGAGACGGTTTTGTAATGGGAGAAGGGTCAGGCATACTAGTGCTTGAAGAATATGAACATGCTAAAAAGCGTAGCGCTAATATATATAGCGAAGTTATTGGATATGGCATGAGCGGAGATGCTTACCATATTACCGCTCCTGATATGAATGGTGATGGTGGTTATAGAGCTATGAAGATTGCGCTTACAAAGGCGCAGTTAAACGTCGATCAAATCGATTACATAAATGCTCACGGCACCTCAACTCCTGCTGGAGATATAGTAGAATTGTCTGCAGTCAAAAGATTATTTGGTGAAGCAGCATATAATATTTCTGTGTCCTCCACTAAGTCTGCCATCGGCCATTTGCTTGGAGCTGCTGGTAGTGTAGAAGCAATTTTTGCGATAAAAGCAATGTGTGAAGGAATCATTCCTCCTACCATTAACTTAGACAATCCAGATGAGGGGTGTGACATAGATTTAGTACCAAATGTTGCAAAAGAGAAAAAAATTAACGCAGTTTTATCCAATTCATTTGGCTTTGGTGGTACCAATGCCTCGCTGATCTTCCGTAAAATATAATTTTGCAAAAGAACTGATTAACACAAATGAAAAAATTAAGGTTGGGGATAAATGGTTTTGGACGTATAGGCAAATGTATACTCGCTGCATACTTTGAAAGTTTTAAGTATTATTTCAATAAAATTGATATAGTAGCTATAAACGCCGGTACCCCCAATATTACAGATAGAATCCATGGTCTTAAATATGACTCAGTGCACGGTAAATTCAAAGCAGAAATCAAAATTTTAGATGAGGAAACTTTTTTAGTTAATAACCAGCATAAACTCAAAATGATTTTTGAAAGAAATATAGAGAAACTAGATTGGTTAGCACTAGGTGTTGATGTTGTCTTGGAGTGCACTGGCTCTTTCAATAAAGACAAAAAAGCTCATGCGCACCTCAAATCTGGGGCCAAGAAAGTTATTGTGTCTGCTCCCTATGAGAGCGCTGATGCTACAATAGTTATGGGAGCTAATGAAACGACATTAGATCCCTTTACTCATAAAGTTATTTCAATAGGTTCATGCACTACAAATTGTTTAGCGCCGATTGCAAAGATTTTAAATAACGAGCTTGGCATTGAATCAGGATTTGTTACTACAATTCATGCAGCCACTAATGACCAACTAATACTAGATGGGGGGCATACTGACAGAAGAAGAGCCAGAACCGCCTTTCTTTCTGCTATACCTGCTTCTACTGGAGCAGCAAAATCAATAGGAGTAGTCCTACCTGAATTACAGGATAGACTAGGCGGAGCCGCAATTAGGATTCCAACGGCAAATGTTTCTATGATAGATCTGAAATTTTTGTCGACTAAAAATACTTCTAAAAATGAAATTAATAGCTTAATGAAGCAAGCCATAAGTCGATCTCCTAATATACTTGCTATTTCTGACGAGGAATTGGTTTCTTGCGATTTCAATCATACTAAGTACAGTGCTATTTTTGATACAACTCTCACAAGCGTTATAAACAAAAATTTCTGTAGAGTAGCAGCTTGGTACGATAACGAATGGGGCTTTTCAAGTAGAATGCTTGATGTAGCAAAAATTTTTAATATTTAACTTTATCTATGATAATAAAAAGCATTGCAGAATTAGAGAGAAAACTAGTAGACAAAACCGTTGTTGTAAGAGTTGACTTTAATATACCAGTTATAGAAGGAAAGATTTCTGACTACACTAGAATTATGAGTTCTTTACAGACCATTAATTATCTACAAGAACAAGGGGCTAAGATAGTCTTAGTAACGCATTTTGGGCGCCCAGAAGGCAAGACTGATCCCACCCTTTCTTTGGCTTTTTTAGTATCAGAATTAACAAAAATTTTAAAGCGAGACGTTAAATTTAGCTATCAGCACACTGGCCATGAACCTAAACAAATCATTGAGTCAATGAAGGCCGGCGATATCTTGTTACTTGAAAATATAAGATTTAACAAAAATGAGGAATTAAATAATAAAAAATTTGCCTTAGATCTTGCTTCTCTAGGAGATGTTTATGTAAACGAAGCATTTTCTTGCTCTCATAGGCCGCACGCTTCAATTGTTGGGATTGCGGCACATTTACCATCATATGCAGGTTTCATGTTTTTAAACGAAGTGAAAAATCTTACTCTAGTTGTAGAAGATGTCAATAAACAATCTCTAGCTATAATTGGCGGCAAGAAAGTTTCAACTAAATTACATATTATAGCAAACTTAAGTCAAAAGATAAATAAGCTCGCAATAGTTGGAGCTATGGCCAATACATTTTTAAAAGCAAAAGGTTACTCTATTGGAGAATCATTCTATGAAAATGAATTATTAGAAGAGGCAAAAAATATCCTAGAAAAAAGCAAAGCAGAGATATTATTGCCTGATGATTTCATTTGTATATCAAATACTGTTGGTTGGAAGCTAAAGAATTTAAGTAGTATACAGCCAGATGATAAGATATTTGATATCGGCCCAAATAGTGCTTTCTTGATATGCCAGGCAATTTATAATTCTGAGGTTGTAGTATGGAACGGACCATTAGGCGTTTTTGAAGATAAAAGATTTGCTTTTGCCACCGACACTATCGCAAGGTTTATTGGTGCAAGAACTCAGATAGGGGCAATTAAGAGCATCGCAGGCGGTGGTGATACGGTCTCGGCAATTAATAACTCTCATCTAACTGAATATTTCAGCTACATTTCAACAGCTGGTGGAGCCTTTATTGAACTACTTGAAGGAAAAAAATTGCCAGGGCTTTGTGTATTACTTAATTAAACCAAATAATTTTTAGGGATCGTATTCTTTGATCCTAAGAAATTATTGATTTATATACCTAAGAGGGATACAGTATCCCCTATAGTCTTAGCTAGCACTTTATCTGTACAGTATTCTTTGCACCTGATTCAATTAAAATATTAATTAGAGAGGTATCCGGCTTGAAATTATCTACCTTTTCCTTTTGAAGGTAAAGTTGTTCTTCATATAGATATATTTTGTGGATTCTGGCGTGATTTCAATTTCTGATCCAATAGTGTTAGGAATTAATTTGATTGATATAGCTGGCTTCCAGTACTTTTTCCGGAGCCAGACCCAGGGTTTCTTAGATAACTGCTGTTTTTTGCAGTGCTTTTTATACCTAACTTTCAAAATTTTGCAATTACCTTGCTCATTATAACTTTGACTGGTATGCAATCCCTTTTCAGTCACTTTAAATATTCCTTTTAAATGATCATTTAGATGAATATGGAAAAATTCAGAAAGTCGTATTTACAGATGGTAATGTTGATAATAGAGTAGTTGTACCAAATATAACT
>JALDTH010000065.1 GCA_030073355.1 Candidatus Midichloria sp.
AGAAAATGGTTGTCCTGCTTTTTTAAAACCATATCAGGTATTCTTTTTAAAATTACTTTATTTAGAACTGAGGTTAATATAAAACCTTAGCTCGCCCGTTTTATTGAGGCATGCTATTATTAATATTTGACAGCTAAGAGTTGATTGTTGTATTGCATGCAATTCATGGCAGAGTTAATTATAACTTCTTCTGCTTTAAAATTGAAAATAAGATAGAGGTTAAGATCGGGATTAGTATTACAGATAAGGATAGAAGGATGGGTACGTGGTAGCCTTGGACAGATGCTATCATTTTGCTGCCTATAAAACATAGTATTATTGATAATGCATGCTTTATATAAATAAAGCTCTCTAATTCTAATATACCAGATAGAAAGAAGTACATCGACCTTAAGCCTAAAATGGCGAATATATTTGAGGTTAAGACAATAAAGATATCATCGGTAATTGCAAGAATTGCTGCTGGGATTGAATCTAGAGCAAATATTAAATCTACTTTTTCTATGATCAAAAGAACTATAAATAAAGAGGTGAAATACCTTTTGCCTTTGATTTTAACTGTGAATTTATCTCCATGGTCTTTTTCACTAATAGGCAAAAGCTTTTTAAAGAAGGAGATAAAACTGTTGCTCTGCTCTTCTTTTCTTTCTTCTTTGCCCATAATTTTGATGCCGCTATAAATTAAAAAGGTAACGAAGATGTAAAAAACCCATTGAATTTTTAGATTAGATAAACGCCTGCGCTAATCATTAAAAATCTCGTGATAATTGTGCTTAATATACCAATTATTAAGACCTTGTGCTGAGCTTTTTGTGAGATTTTAAAATTATTGAACACTAAAATAAAGACGAAGATATTGTCAATACTGAGTGCTAACTTAACTAAATATCCAGTTATAAATAATGCTGCTTTCTCTAGATTAGCGTAGAAAAAGATTAGACTTGCGAATAAAAAAGCTAAGCAGCAAGCGGTTAGAGGGCCTGCTGTTTTTGCTGAAATAGTGTAGGTCAAGGATTTTGAAGAGCCCCTTAAGTTAAAAAGGCAATAGCGAAAATTATTAGGCTAAAAAATACTACACAAATCTCTATAGGAAACATAACGACCCACTGAAAGTGATAACTTATGACAGTACAGCAGAAATAGCAGCAAAATTCAATATATTTGTTGCCGAAGAGCCCATTTGTACTATTTGTACTCTTTTACTTAACCCACATAGAATAGGGCCTATTAAAGTAGTTCCTCCAAATTCCTGCAAGAGCCTAGATGAGATATGAGCGCTATGTAAAGCTGGCATAATTAAGATATTAGCAGGCTTTGACAATCTGTAAAAAGGATAAAGCTTTAATAAGGATTGATTAATAGAGATGTTTGCAGCCAGCTCCCCATCATATTCGAAATTAACTTTCCTTTTATCTAATATTGCGACAGCTTCTCGCATCTTTTGTGACTCTTTCCGTTTTGGATTGCCAAAAGTTGAAAAGGAAATAAAAGCGACCCTTGGGTCATAACCTAAGTTTCTAACCTCTTCAGCGGCTTGTACAGCTACGTCTGCTAGAATTTCAGCCGAGGGCAGCTCATTTATTGCAGTATCTGCCATAAATAATACTTTATCTGGTTTTGAAAGAATGGAGAACGCAAAAAGTGGCTGATTGTCAGCTCTATCAATAACTTTAGTAACGCTTTCTAAAGTTGAAAGATAGCCATGAGCAAGGCCTGCAACCATTGCATCGGCTTCATTATTTGCAAGCATTGATGCTCCAAAGAGAGTTAAGTCATTGGTAATATACTTTTTACAATCAGCTTCTGTCATTCCCTTTCTTTGCATTCTTTTGTATAAAAATTCAATGTATTGCTCTGCTGCAACCGTTGCTGGATTTATGACTTGAATTTTATTCTCTTCCCTGGAAATCACTTGATAAACTTTATCCTCTTCTCCAACTATCATTGCTTCTCCATACCCATTTTTACACCATTCAAGAGCGGCTTTAACCATAGGTATACTGTCATCAGCAAAAATTACTTTTTTCTGGTTATTTCTAAGCCTGGAAAAGAAATTATTAGTAATACTGGTCACAGGACTAAGTCTTGCTGCAAGTCCTATTTTATATTCGAAAAAATCTTCAATAGGTTTCTTTGCAACTCCGGAATCCATAGCAGCTTTAGCAACACCCACTGAAACTTCTTGTATTAGTCTTGAATCGAACGGTACAGGGATTATATAATCTGGACCAAATTTATTGGCTTTACCTGCATAAGCAGCCATAACTTCTTCTGTTACTTCTTGTCTTGCAAGCGCAGCTATTGCCTTTGCTGCTGCGATCTTCATTTCTAAATTAATTGTGGTGGCTTGGGTATCAAGAGCTCCTCTAAAAATATAAGGAAAGCACATAACATTATTTACTTGGTTGTTGTAATCAGAGCGCCCTGTAGCAACAATTGCATCGTCTCTTATGGAACTAACATCTTCTGGCGTTATTTCTGGTTCAGGATTTGCCATAGCAAAAATGATTGATTTTTTAGCCATAGTGCTTACCATCTCTTTGCTTAAGGCCCCTTTGACTGAAAGGCCTAAAAATACGTCTGCTCCAGCGACCGCCTCTGCTAATGTCCTTTTATCCGTATCTACAGCATGAGCAGCCTTCCATTCGTTCATCCCTTCAGTTCTGCCTTTATAAATCACCCCTTTAGTATCACAAAGAATGGCATTTTTTAAGCCCATCGACTTTAATAATTCTATGCACGCAATTGCTGCCGCTCCTGCGCCATTTACTACTACTTTCATAGCTGCAAACTCACGCCCAGTGATATAGGCTGCGTTAATAAGACCAGCTGCAGCAACTATTGCAGTACCATGTTGATCATCATGAAAAACCGGTATGTCGAGCAATTCTTTTAATTCTTTTTCAATTATGAAGCATTCTGGTGCTTTGATGTCTTCTAGATTAATTCCACCCCAACTCAAGCCAATATTTTTTACGGTATTAATAAATTCTTTTGGATCTTCAGTGTTAACTTCTATGTCAATCGAATCAATGTCCGCAAATCTTTTGAAAAGTACAGCTTTACCTTCCATAACAGGTTTAGACGCAAGAGCACCAAGGTTGCCAAGACCGAGAACAGCTGTTCCATTTGAAATAACAGCAACAAAATTTCCTTTTGAGGTGTATTCGTATGCCAAACTTTTGTCTCGTTGAATTTCTAGGCATGGTGCAGCGACACCAGGAGAATAAGCGAGAGCTAAACTCCGCTGATTTACCAAAGGCTTAATCATATCAAGGCCAATCTTTCCCTTTTTACCTGCGGAATGGAAATGTAAAGAATCTTTATAAATTTGATTGTTACTCACGCTCATTGAATTTTTCCTCACTTAAATCACGATAATAATTTAATTCTATCAATAAAAAATATCCAGACAAATACTGGCTATATAAGTTCTTGATGCTGCAATGCAGCAGCTCTTCAAATAGTTTTAGTATCAAAAATTAATTGAGAATTAAAGTTTAATTATATTATAAGATACTAAAAACTATTTTTATGAACATCTCTATACACCAACATTATAAATTTGCTAGTGAAATTATTAGGGCATACGATATTAGAGGAATATTTGGAGAAAATTTAAAAGAAGGGGACACCTTTTTTCTAGCGCTAAAGTTGCTACAAGCAAGAAATAATCTAAAATTAAAGTGAAAAATATGTATCGGATATAATGGAAGAGTCAGTTCACCAATTCTCTATAGCGCTCTTTTAAAAGGTCTAATGACAGAAGGCGTAAAAATTATTGACCTAGGGTTATAGTGCCAACACCTGTGTTATATTTTGCGGCTAATTACCTTCTTGATATCGATATAGCGGTTATGATAACAGGTTCTAATAATCCAGCTGATCATAACGGCTTTAAAATTATGTTAAATGGAAAGACGCTTTTTGGACAGGAGCTAAAGGATTTAGCTGAGTTAGAAATTGTTGACTCTCAGAGCAGCCACACTCAGGCTGAAGTTGTAAAATCTGATGTTAAATCAAAATATCTCAGCGTATTGCGAAACTTGATCTCTATTAATAATAATTTGAGAGTGGTGTGGGATCCAGGCAATGGTGCAGCTTGCAATATCTTAAAAAGATTAGTTCAGCATTTGTCTGGCAAACATTTAATAATAAATGAAGAAATAGATGGGAATTTTCCAGCCCATTATCCGGACCCGAGCAGAGCAGAAAATCTACAACAGTTGATAAAGAAAGTAAAAGAAGAGGGTTATGACTTTGGTATAGCATTAGATGGTGATGCGGATCGATTAGGAGTTGTGGATAGTAAGGGAAGAATATTATTTGGCTCTCACTTATTATATATTTTTGCTTGTGACTTACTAAAAAGGAATCCGCACGCAACAAATACTTACCGATGTAAAAATGAACGCTTTAATAATGAATGCCGTCAAAAAATTAAATTGTGCTTTAATACAGTATAAAACTTGGGCATGCCTTAATCAAGGCTAAGATGAAAGAAGTGAACGCAATGCTCGCAGCAGAAATGAGTGGGCATATATTTTTTGCAGAGAATTATTATGGCTTTGATGATGCGATTTTTGGCGCCTGTAAATTTTTAGAGATTGCGTATCATGATCGTAGCCTTATAGAAAAGAGTTTGCAGATAACTGAAAGTGTATTCGCCATCTCTGACCGTAAAATTAGCGCCAATTCAACACAAAAAGAAAAATTTATTAATGCAGTCAGGTATTTTTTGCAGCAAAAAAAATACCAATTTAGCGAGATAGATGGAATTAGAGTCGAGCTAAAAGATGGCTGGTGTCTTATTAGAGCTTCAAATACAGAAGATGCGATATTATTTGCCGGTTAGGCATATAACATACATGTAGTTTCAGAAATTAATAAAGTATTTGATCAGTTATTAAGTATAGGAAGCAACGCAGCAGGTATAAACTAAATAGACCCTAGCACTATATATCTTCGTATCCCCCTGAATAACAATTTGACATATCATGCTCTAGCGCACTTGAGTCCTCAGGTTCAGAGAACCGCTTCCTAACAACCTCAAATTTTGGATTAAGTAGAGAATTTAACAGAAGGTTTAGCTGATTTGAGTCAATAAGCAATTAGAGATAAAGTATACAAA
>JALDTH010000066.1 GCA_030073355.1 Candidatus Midichloria sp.
AAATGGTTGTCCTGCTTTTTTAAAACCATATCAGGTATTCTTTTTAAAATTACTTTATTTAGAACTGAGGGTTTTTAACGATTTTATTAGAGTGGTACGTTACAAAAGCTAAGAGTACAGGAACCGCTGCTGCCGTGCAACAGATATTATTGCATCAACTGCCCCTACCTCATGTACAGCATTATCAAAAGTAAAAGATAAGATTTTTGGTACACTTATAATGACTGGAACTATTGATGTAATTAAATCTATGATAAATATTACTTACAATATGAGGATGGAGTTTTAATTCAGGCTTTCGTTTGATGACTAAATGGGGTTGATACCATTGCTAGTACGTGGCTCTGGTAAAATTGGTTGCGGAGACAGTGAATCGTGCAGCGCTCCAACCATCACTTATTCAGAGGCTAAGTTCTGTATATACGACGATCTTTGAATAATGAATGACGTTGAAAATGTATTACTTAAGCGACAGAGATTGTTTCTTGCATAATCAATTATCCTAGTAGAGCACTCTTTTTCTAAGCCACTTTATGTAAACTAAACCAAAAAGCTTGATCGACTGGCATTATTATGTTAGTGTTTTGTCTCGTATATGGTGTGTTTAAATTAGTATTTGTATGGCAATTTCTGAATCTTCTAAAAAAAATCATTTAATAAATAATGAATATGGTGCTCATTCGATAAAAGTACTTAAAGGGCTTGAGGCTGTGAGAAAAAGGCCAGGAATGTATATTGGTGATACAGATGATGGTTCAGGCCTACATCATATGGTTAAAGAGGTGGTTGATAATTCTATAGATGAGGCTCTACAAGGCTTTTGTAAATCTATTTATGTGGCAATTAATCCAGATGGCTCTGTGACAGTGGTGGATGATGGGCGTGGAATTCCAACAGATATCCATCCTGAAGAAGGGATTTCCGCAGCTGAAGTTATTATGACGCAGTTACATGCCGGTGGCAAATTTGATACTAACTCTTATAAAGTTTCAGGGGGACTGCACGGTGTCGGTGTCTCTGTGGTTAATGCATTGTCGAAATGGTTAAAGCTAAGAATTTGGCGTGATGGTAAAGAGCATTTTGTTAAATTTGTCGATGGTGTTGCGGTTAAGCCTTTAGAAGTTGTTGGTGAGGCCGATGGTAAGAGAGGAACAAAAGTAACATTTTTACCTTCTAGTGAAATTTTTACTACAACAGAATTTAGCTTTTCCGCTCTAGAGCATAGATTAAAAGAATTATCTTTCTTAAATTCTGGAGTGCGAATCAAAATAGAAGACTTGAGAGCAGAACCACCTAAAAGTTCAGAGTTTTATTTTGAGGGTGGAGTCAAAGAATTCGTCCATGATTTAGATAAAGCTAAGAAAGCTGTTAGTAAAATTATTTACATGTCAGGGAGTGACAAAGACATTTCGGCAGAGCTTGCCTTGCAATGGAATGATAGTTATCATGAGAATATGCTTTGTTTTACTAATAATATTAGGCAAAGTGATGGGGGGACACACCTTGCAGGTTTTAGAGCAGCAATAACTCGTAGCTTCAATAGTTATATTGGGCAGATGCCAGGTTTTAAAAAACAAAAACTCTCAATAGCTCCAGAAGATATAAGAGAAGGTCTGACTTGCGTGTTGTCGGCAAAAATTCCTGACCCTAAATTTTCTTCACAAACTAAAGATAAATTAGTAAGTAGTGAAGTCAGGCCCGTTGTTGAGAGTATAGTTTTCGATAATTTATCAAAATGGCTTGAAGAAAATCCAAATGAAGCCAAAACTATTGTTGCTAAAATTGTAGAGGCAAGCGCTGCAAGAGAAACAGCTCGAAAGGCTAGGGAACTTAAAAGGCAAAAAAGTGATCTCGATATGGCGAACCTTCCTGGCAAATTAGCAAACTGCCAGGAAAAAATTCCGGAAATATGCGAGCTCTTCCTTGTAGAAGGAGATTCCGCTGGAGGTTCCGCCAAACAAGCGCGTGATAGAAGAATCCAGGCAATATTACCTTTAAAGGGTAAAATTTTGAATGTAGAGCGTGCAAGGTTTAATAAAATGCTTAGTTCTGCTGAAATAGGAACCTTAATTACAGCGATAGGTACTAGTATTGGAGATAACAAATTCGATATAGATAAGCTACGGTATCATAAGATTATTATTATGGCAGATGCCGATGTTGATGGAGCCCATATTAGGACACTACTACTAACTTTCTTTTATCGCTATATGCCAGAACTTATAGAGCGTGGCTATCTATATATAGCACAGCCGCCGCTCTATAAGGTAAAAAAAGGACAAAGCAGTTTGTATTTGAAAGATGAAGAGGCGTTACAGCAATATTTAGTAAAAATTGCTTTAGAGAATGCAACAATAGAAGCGAATAATAAGACTTATAGTGGCTCAGCATTGAAAGAGATATTAAACAATGCTTTGAAGTTTGTTGAGTTAAATTCAAATATAAAGGGCATTCCTGGTTACATTTTGGAAGCTACGACTTTAGCTGCAGGTGAATTTTTTAATTCTCAACAAGAAATTATTTCTAATACTAGCAAGTTTGCCGAGGAGATAAGAAATAAAATTAACGTAAGTGAACTTACTTCTGAGCCAATTTGGGAGTATACCCTTTTAGAAGAACAAATTAAGTTAGTACGCACTTATAGAGGGGTGTCTGAAGAATTTATATTAAATAATGACTATATACTCTCGTCTCATTTTAAGAAATTATCTGCCTTAGCCTCTAAACTTAAAGTTATTGTAGAGGGCGGGGCTACATTACATATCGGTAACTCGATAACAAGATGTTTTACTATACTAAAAATTGTTGAGATAATGCTATCCTTTGCAAAGAAAGGTTTATATGTACAACGCTTTAAAGGTTTAGGAGAAATGAATCCTGATCAGTTATGGGAAACCACATTAGATCCTGTCAACCGAACTCTTCTACAGGTTAGGGTTGAGGACGCTACTGAAGCTGATGCAGTATTTTCAACTTTAATGGGCGACATCGTCGAGCCGAGAAGAGAGTTTATTCAGAAAAATGCTTTGAATGTAGCAAACCTTGATGCATAATTTCATTTAAATTTTAAATTATTTAAATTTAAAGATGATTTTATATAAGTGTAGAACAGAAATCTTTTAATAGCGAGACACAAGAGAAGTAGGAGGGTTATACAGCAAATGCGGTTAATGCAATCGTTACAGTTCTGTCTGCAAAGTTTGTTTTACAAAAGGCAGGCTATACACATAATAAAAATAGTTTTAATTTTCACTTTAAAGCTGGATTGCTTTCAGTGTTAATTCATGCACTTAAGTCTAGAGTATTTGGGAACCCATTTATGTTGAAAGCAGCGAAGAGACAGCTCTAAATCTTCTTAGGAATGACGTAGTAAAGGTATTGGTAGCACTGCATGTGTGACAACCGCAATAAAAAGTAACCTTTTTCCAATATAGAAGGAGCTTTATTAGCTAGAACAAAAATTGCATCGCCGCTGCCTCTCCAGCTGTTTGCTTTATTTCAGAGGGCCTTGCCTCAGCGGATATATATAGACAAGAAATTGATCCTCCTATAGATTTTGAGACTTCTGTAATAAAATATACTGGAAGTGTGGTTAAGCATGTTGGATAAATAATGTCTTTAAGAATACTGTAGGAATTTAAGAGTCTAATGCGGCACCTTGCTAGCGTGATAATAGCGCTAATAGATTTTGTAGGTCGTACATTTCTAAAGAGTCGACTTTTTTTACTTCCGTCTCAATTGCTGAGTCTATCGAAGAAGTATTTAGATCCTAAGGCCCATTATATTGATTTATTCGCTAATACTACTCAATTAGAACTTGCTGAATTGTAGTATACTCTATTTACTAGAAGCACACTAGGTACACCTGCGCCTTGACTTGGTTAAGGAGTTTTTATATAAAAAACTTAGTATCTAAAATAATATGCCGCACAAAAAAGTTATAGTTATAGGTATTGCAGGACCGGCAGCATCGGGCAAAAGTTTGTTGGCAAATAGCTTACTTAGCAATGTTTCCCAAGAGCAAGTTGTAGTAATTAATGCCGATAACTATTATAAGGATCATTCTAAGTTATCAGTTGAAGGAAAAATTAATTATGACCACCCCAAATCAATGATCTCTAGTTAAGCAAATTAAAGAGTTGGTTTTAGGCAAGTCCATTAATATGCCAAGGTATGATTATATAACTCATAGTAGAAAAAAAGAAACGACCCTAGTGAATTCTCATCAAATAATAGTCTTGGAAAACTTTTTAACATTGGCTGTAAAAGAAGTAGGCAATTAATGTATATGTTGTATACTCCGCTAGATATATATATCTTATGAGGCTCATAAAAAGGGTGTTTTAGAGTATGGGCGTGATATTAAACAAATTTTAGAACAGTATAATATCAATGTCCGACACATGTTTTTAAACACATTGAGCCAAGTAAGAAATATGCCCATGTAATTGTGCCTCGTGGTGGTAAAAGCACGATCAAGTCTAGAGTAAATAGGCTACTAATGAATAGCGCCCTCAATAAAGTTTCTGTATCAAGTAAAGCGCTCTAGCGAGGAGAGTAATAATGAGATTCAGTAGGAGGATTTATTAGCTGATACGATATACGATAAGCAGAGATCTTAATAAATGATACTTAGTCCCTATCCCCAAATACTGTTATCGAATCAAATATGCGCATATAACAACTACTACTGAACCTATAATAATAATTAACCTAAGTTTTGGATAAGAACAGTTAAAGAAAGGGGTATTTAGAGATCTGAATAAGGTACTATATGTTTA
>JALDTH010000067.1 GCA_030073355.1 Candidatus Midichloria sp.
AATGGTTGTCCTGCTTTTTTAAAACCATATCAGGTATTCTTTTTAAAATTACTTTATTTAGAACTGAGGTTAAGTATATATAAGAGGATACATTTTGTCTTCCTGCATTCCGCGGCCGTATAGCAGGTCTTAATTTTTGGGCCTTCTACTACTGGAAGATTGTAGAAAACCAAAATACCCCAATTTTAAGCTTGGCAACATCCTACTCTCCCATGCCTTAAGACATAGTACCATCGGCGACGGAGCTCTTTACTTCTGAGTTCGGAATGGGTTCAGGTGTTACATCTCCTCTATAACCACCAAGCTTAAAAGCTTTAAAATTAGGGTATTTTAAAGCAAATAAGTTATCAACTTTAAATAAACTTTTAAAACAAATAAAATTTAGTATGTAAACAATACAAAGCCAGCTATTTAAGTCAGTCGTGCTATTAGTACCGGTTAGCTAAATGGATTACCCCACTTATACACCCGGCCTATCAACGTGGTGGTCTTCCACGGCACTGATAGGGAAAACTAGTTTTGAGGTGGGTTTCCCGCTTAGATGCTTTCAGCAGTTATCCCGTCAGTACATAGCTACCCAGTGCTGCTCCTGGCGGAACAACTGGTACACCAGTGGTACGTCCAACTCGGTCCTCTCGTACTAAAGCCAGATCCTCTCAATTTTCCTTACAACCACGGCAGATAGGGACCGAACTGTCTCACGACGTTCTGAACCCAACTCACGTACCACTTTAATCGGCGAACAGCCGAACCCTTGGGACCTTCTCCAGCCCCAGGATGTGATGAGTCGACATCGAGGTGCCAAACGAGCTCGTCGATATGGACTCTTGGAGCTCATCAGCCTGTTATCCCCGGAGTACCTTTTATCCGTTGAGTGATGGCCCTTCCACGCAGAACCACCAGATCACTATGACCAACTTTCGTTTCTGCTCGACTTGTCAGTCTTGCAGTCAGGCAGGCTTATGCCATTGCACTCTAACAGCTGATTTCCGACCAGCTTGAGCCTACCTTCGCACGCCTCCGTTACTCTTTGGGAGGCGACCGCCCCAGTCAAACTACCCACCATGCATGGTCCCAAACCTGGATTCACAGGTTGTGGTTAGATATCAAGAATCAGAAGGGTGGTATTTCAAGGTTGGTTCCACAGGAGCTAGCGCCCTTGCTTCATCACCTCCCACCTATCCTACACATCTGATTCCTAATACCAGTGCAAAGCTGTAGTAAAGGTTCACGGGGTCTTTCCGTCTAACCGCGGTAACTCCGCATTTTCACGGAGAATTCAATTTCGCTGAGCTGATGTTGGAGACAATGGGGAAGTCGTTACGCCATTCATGCAGGTCGGAACTTACCCGACAAGGAATTTCGCTACCTTAGGACCGTCATAGTTACGGCCGCCGTTTACTGGGGCTTCAGATCAGTGCTTGCACGCTTCACCTTAACCTTCCAGCACCGGGCAGGCGTCAGACCCTATACATCCTCTTTGGAGTTTGCAGAGCCCTGTGTTTTTGATAAACAGTCGCCACCCCCTGGCTTGTGTCACCCTTTCTCAGTTGCCTGAGTAGGGCCACCCTTTTCCCGAAGTTACAGGTGCAATTTGTCTAGTTCCTTCAACATCATTCACTCTACGCCTTAGTATACTCTACTAGTCCACCAGTGTCGGTTTGTGGTACGATCCATATACTAGAGCTATTTCCTGGAAGGCTCAAACTGCATCCAAAATCCAATAATCAGATACAATCCTTTATCTTCGTCACTTCTAGCGGGTTTACGAATATTAACGCAATTCCCATCGACTACGCCTCTCGGCCTCGCCTTAGGGGTCGACTAACCCTGCGCAGATTAACTTTACACAGGAACCCTTGGACTTTCGGCGGAAGTGTTTCTCACACTTCTTTACGCTACTTATGTCAGCATTCTCACTTGTGATATCTCCAGCATGCTTCGCAACATACCTTCACAGACGTACACAACGCTCCGCTACCGCTTATATATGATTATATGAGCCCGCATCTTCGGTACATGGTTTTAGCCCCGATACATTTTCGGCGCAAGGTTGCTGATAGACTAGTGAGCTATTACGCTTTCTTTAAAGGATGGCTGCTTCTAAGCCAACCTCCTAGTTGTTTTGGCATCCTCACATCCTTTCACACTTAACCATGGATTAGGGACCTTAGATGGCGATCTGGACTCTTTTCCTCTCGGCCATGGACCTTAGCACCCACAGCCTGCCTGCCATTCTATACTCTTCGGTATTCGGAGTTTGGTTAGGTTTGGTAGGGCTTTGGGCCCCCCTAGCCGATCCAGTGCTCTACCCCCGAAGGTAAACAAATGACGCTCTACCTAAATAGATTTCGCGGAGAACCAGCTATTTCCAAGTTTGATTGGCCTTTCACCCCTAACCACAAATCATCTCACAATTTTGCAACATTGACGAGTTCGGTCCTCCGTTAGATCTTACTCCAACTTCAACCTGTTCATGGCTAGATCACTTGGTTTCGGGTCTAATGCATCTAACTAAAGCGCCCTATTAAGACTCGCTTTCGCTACGACTACACCTATCAGCTTAATCTCGCTAGATACACTAACTCGCTGACCCATTATGCAAAAGGTACGCCGTCACAATACAACTTCCGCGAGGAAGCGATTGCTCCGACTGCTTGTAAGCATTTGATTTCAGATTCTATTTCACTCCCCTTATCGGGGTTCTTTTCTCCTTTCCTTCACAGTACTTGTTCACTATCGGTCGACAGGTAGTACTTAGGCTTGGAGAGTGGTCTCCCCATGTTCAGACAGGGTTTCACGTGCCCCGCCTTACTCAAGACTCAGTCTGCTTTTTACTTATACAGGACTATCACCTTCTTTGGTCGCCCTTCCCATGGCGTTCTAATTATTACAAACTAAGTACTGGCCTAGTCCGCGTTCGCTCGTCACTACTAACAGAGTCTCTGTTGATTTCCTTTCCTCCAGGTACTTAGATATTTCAGTTCCCCGGGTTCGCTTCTTTAAGCTATGTATTCACTTAAAGATACTGAGTCATGCTCAGTGGGTTTACCCATTCGGACATCCACGGATCAAAGGTTATTGGCACCTCCCCGCAGCTTATCGCAGCCTATTACGTCCTTCATCGCCTCCTATCGCCAAGGCATCCGTCAAATGCTCTTTTCATACTTATATAACTGGCTTAATACTATTTTACTCACAGAACTAAACTTTGCTTGTTTCAGCTTCATTTATGCTAATTAAATTTTTAGCAGTAAGTTTAAATAATTTTTTTGATAACTTATTTACAATTTCAAAAGAACTTTTTTACTCACTAAGCTTTTTTTGCTTTGTAGTGAAAGGGATAATACTCAAAACCCCTCGACTGGTCAATTCCTTTTTTCAATTTTTTTATTAATAGTTTTCAACACCTAAAAAATAGAGAGGTTAAACATCTCTGCTATCAAATGCACTCCCATGACTAAAGTTAAATTCATCACCTGTTGTTTCATAAATAGGAGCTTGGCCAGCAGTAACTTTATATTGAGTAAGATCCCAACTCTGCGCCGCTGTTTTCTTAGACCATGGGTGCGGCTTTACTGGTTAATTCCATCATACCAGTAACCATAGCACATGTCTTTTAGCTGGCGGAGAAGTTTTTGCATTACGCGCCCTCTTATGAATTTTCCCCAAACTGCAAGGATAGTAAACGCAACAGCTCCCCTACAATTCCGCTAATTAATCCCACATTACAAGACGATGAGGAACCTTAAGAATATCCTACATCGCCAATAGTTATTGATGTTGGGCAGGTTACTATTGGACATAATGTTGTTATGGTCGTCACTTCAGGGTAAATTGTTGTAACCGTTGTGGCTTCTGGACAAGCAGAGGGCGTTCAACTTCTGGGCAAGGCGTTGTTGGTTCTGTTGTGGTAGTGCTAGTTGGAGTGGAGGTAGTTGATAGTGCTAGTAGTAGTAGAAGTTATGAAAGTACTCGTGGTAGTACTGACCGGAGCTGCCATGGTTATTACCTGTCTAGGGATTGGAGTACCGAGCAATACAGAAACTGTAAATCTACTGCAGTAATATCAGCTACATTATAAGCAGTATTATAGCGCATAGCAGGTTGAAAGGTGCCATCGCAGTTTCCCATTAGCACTGAAATAGTATTTGTACCTATGTTAGTATTGACTATATCTAATTTACCATCATAATTAAACTCTCCTATCTTTACATATGATGTAATATCATCAACGTAAAGCCAATGGATTAAAATGTACCAATACTGGTTCCTAGCAATACCGAAATTGTATCTGAACCAGTATTAGTATTAACCAAATCTAATTTTCCATCATGATTAAAATCACCCACGGCAATTCCTGTTGGCATACTCTCGACACTCAAGCTTTTTAACCTTTAATTAAAGTCCTTCAGCGATAAATCTAATGCAATAGTCACAGGATGTACATTGCTTCTAAAATTCCTAAGCTATAATACCCTCAATTTGGAGTAAGTAGGTTTGAGTTTATTTTTCCATGAGAGAGAGGGTTTGTTGGGTTTGAAGACATAA
>JALDTH010000068.1 GCA_030073355.1 Candidatus Midichloria sp.
CTACAGTTGAACTAAGATGTGGTTATAACATTGGTCATACTGCTGAATTGCTGCAAAGAGAAATAAACAGGAAAGTAATAATCATACATGCCAAAATTTTATCTATTTGATATAGGAATAACTAATTACCTAAGGCGTTATAAATACTTGTATATGATGGGAGAAGAAGCGGGCCGAGCGTTTTAGCACTACTTTTTACTTAAATTTATGGCCCAAGCTTTCTCTGACAATGTATTTTAAAATCATGCATTTGAAGTAAAGATTTCTACTCATATTCAAAAAAGGGGCTTAAAAAGGGTTTGCTGGAGTTTTCAAAAGAAAACTCACATCAATTGCATATTATTAGCATAGAGGCAAGAAAGAGACTGATACAGATAGATAATAAAGAAATAACAGTTTGGCCAATTCAAGAATTTCTAGAGCAAATGTGGTCTCACCAAGGTGCTTGGGGGGTGCTGGCATATATTATCTCTAGTAAATGAAGAGCTAAGGAACAAAAAGCGGGTCTGATTGCAAACTCACCTCTCTTATGATCTTTCTTGGCGCATATCTCCTTATCATAGTGAAAGGGGTATATTAAGCAGCTATAAAGCCCTCTTCCTATTCTAGCTTGCTCGAGGCTGCTAGTTTATAGGACCATTTGGTGATATCACCTGCTCCTATCATAATTACTATATCATTCGGTTTGGCAATTTTTTTTAGCATAGGTTTTAACTCATCATACTGGTGACAAATTCCAACAACTTCTTTGCCATTACGTATAATTTTGTCTCTTAAAATTTCTGAATTAACATTTTCGATTTTTGCCTCGCCAGCTCCATATACTTCAGTCAATATTACAAAATCAGCATCGGTGAAAGATGCTGCGAATTCGTCCATAAGTTTAAGAAGCCTACTATAGCGATGAGGCTGCATCACAGCTATTACATCACCGGATCGCATTTTCGCTATATGCCTTGCAACAGAAAAAGTAGCTTGAATTTCTGCTGGATGATGGGCATAGTCATCTACTATCATGACCCCATCAACTATTCCTACTTTAGTAAAGCGTCTCTTAACTCCTCCAAAATTTCTTAAGCTCTCTCTAATTTTATCAATATTAATACCAAGAGTTAAGCCAATTCCTAGGGCGGCAAGTGCATTATAAACGTTATGTTGTCCATATAACGACAGAAATAAATTGTTTTCTTGCAATGATTTAACGAAAAATTTTTCCGCAAAGGTTGGATTAAAGATTAAATTAAATTTGGTTCCATTTTCGATAACCTCAATATTACTAGCCTTGATGTCAGCTTCAGTATTGATTGCATAGGTTATTATATTCGAATTATTAATATTTTTAGATAGTTTAGACAGCTCTAAATGATCATTGCATATAAAACAAGGACCCTTATCAATTATCTTTAAGATAAATTTTTTATAGCTTGCTTGCATTCGCTCAACGGAGCCATAATAATCTAAATGTTCTGCGTCCATATTAGTAACTACCGCTAAATCAGATGGGGGCACTAAAAAACTTTCATCCGATTCATCAGACTCTATAACGGCTAAATTGCCAGTGCCAGTTAAGACGTTGCTAGAAAATTGGTTTATAAAAGCACCGTTTACTATGATTGGCCTTAAGCTTGCATCAAAACAGATTGCTCCAGTAAGCGCAGTTGTGGTTGATTTTCCATGAGTACCAGTAATTGCAACTGTTTTAAGGCCGTTTAGTATTTCAGCCAGAGCTTCAGCTCGATGAAGGATTCTAAGGAAGCGTCTTTTAGCTTCAATTATTTCAATATGATCATCCTTGATTGCTGTTGATCTTATTATAAGTGAAGCATCTTTAAGGTTATCCGGGCTATGGCCAATTGTTACTTCTACCCCAATTTTTTTAAGATATTCAGTAATATAAGTTTTGCTCACGTCAGAACCTTGGACTTTTACTCCGCCTTTGGAAAGAATTTCTGCTATAGCGCTCATTCCTATACCGCCGATTCCTATTAAGTGAACTCTGTGATTATGAAAATGTTTGAGATTCATTTTGTTTTTTGCATTAAATTGTAAGCTTTCTTGTACCATGGTGAGCTTGGGTAATTATAACCTAAAACTGAGGCATACATTTTAGCATCCTTTTTGATTCCCATTTTATAATATATTTCGGTCATCCTATATAATGCTTCTTCTATAAAGATGGTGTCGTTGTAGTCTTTTACAACTGCTCTATAACGGATTAACGCTGGGATTAGTTTTCCTTGGTTTTGATAAAGAGTAGCGATAGCCATCTCTTTTCCAGCTATTGCGTTATAAGTATAGAGCCTTTTCTGTTTGGCATCTTCAACATATTTAGAGTGAGGGTATTTAATGATCAATTCTTCAAGAGCTTCTTTAGCTTTGATAGTTTGTTTTTGATCACGCTCAACATCAACTATTTGATCATATTCACACAGCGCTTTCATATAATACATGTAGTCTACGTTTGGATGGGCTGGATATTTTTTAATAAAATCCTCAGCAGCAAAAATGGCGTCTACTAATTCACCTTTTAAGTAAAAAGCATAACTTTTTATCATATTTGATTTTACTGCAAATTCTGAAGCAGGAAAATCTCTATCAATGGCATCAAAGTTTTTTATTGCTTGTCCAAAATCTTCATTTTGAATTAGGAGCAGTGATTCTTCATATAAAGCCTTTGGATCCGTAACAATAACTTGTTTATCATGGTAACTACATCCTTGTATTACTAAAATAAAAAAGAAAATAGTACCTTTGCCTTTAAAACATTTCATCTTTGTTTTGAGTTATAACCGCAAATTTTAGTTTCTTTATCATACCTAAAATTATACTAAATCCAATAAATAATTAATATATCCTAATTTTGAATCCTCTGATCTTCTGGGCAGGCATAATAGAGCGCTATACTGTATTATATAAAGACTCAATTTAAAAATATGGCTGCAACTATATAGGATTCATTAAGTATAAGAAACAGAATTTATCACTTGAAAATCGATGAAGATGAGAATGATATTAAGCCCTATAAAATTCAAAGAAGAATTTTTATTGAGAAAAATGAGGGTTTTGAATTAGGTAACGCATTGAAAGAGTGGAAAGTTGCTTTTGATAGTATTACTCAACCTAATTTTTATGATGTTAAAAGAGGTGAAATAGAATTAGGTGAAGTAGAAATAAACAGGTTATACGAATGTTCTATTATGACCAGAGAGAAAGAGATTAAGAGAATCTACGGAAATTAATTTGGTATGGAATTAAAGGCAAATGAGAGATTGATGATAGAAGATGCATACTTCAACTCTCCGAGGTTAGTACGAAGTAGCACTAATTTTTATCAATATATAATTATATAATTGATTATGTGAGAACTAGAGATGTCTTATCCTTAAGAGGTGCGGTAAAAGAAATTAAGGAAAGATCTAATCCAAGCAATCACCGCGGCTTGCAGAACAGACGTAATGCCCAAGCTGAAATGCTTGATTCAACTGAGTGTATAAGAGTATTTTTAAGTGTTAAACTTCATAATTGTTTGCATCCCATGCGGTGGTTTTTATTTCCAGTGCATGCAAGAAGCTATTTACATATTCACCAACGTTGGTCATGGCAACAGATGCTGGAATAACTACCTCATATGAAGGGAGAGCAGTGATAGAATTGATGCTTGATGATTTATTTTAATTAGCCATATATAAGCTAAAACAGAAAGGCAAATGCTTGCAATCCCACCACGCTTCCAACAATAGCTCTGGTATAGTCTCGGTAGAACAACTATGTGTATTTACAAAATCATAATTAGTAGGCTCTGTAGAGGTGGTGGATGAAGGTTCAGTAGTCTCTAGGGTTGGACATGTTTCACCAGCCGATTACTACGGGCTCAGTCTTGGTGTTGTAATAGATTGCTGGTTTGAAGGTGCCATCACCATTAAGATCGCCTATTGCTGATACAAGAGGGGCAAGACTGACTCCAATACTAATATATAGAAAATAGGAGATTTAAAAATTCCATCGATATTAAATGAAACTGCTGTATAAGAGATCGCAGATTGAAAAGCATTGCCTAGTAACACAAAGATGGTATTTAACCAATTAGCATTCACTATACATCTCGGTTGAAGTCACCTATAGCTACTCTATATGTACCATTCCCCACAGTATAAGGAGTCTCAGGTTGAAAAGCCCCATAGCCATTTCCCAGTAGTGTAGAAATTATTACTCTCAATTTGAAGTAAGTAGGTTTGAGTTTATTTTTCCATGAGAGAGAGGGTTTGTTGGGTTTGAAGACATAAGCCAA
>JALDTH010000069.1 GCA_030073355.1 Candidatus Midichloria sp.
AATGGTTGTCCTGCTTTTTTAAAACCATATCAGGTATTCTTTTTAAAATTACTTTATTTAGAACTGAGGTTAAGTATGGTTCAAATGCAATTTCCATTTTAGCAGGAAATAGGAAAGGCATTTCAACCTGCTATATAACTGTAACGCTCAGAGTGCTATTTGCTACTACTGCAGCGGATTTCAACAGTGTGATATAGCCATTACTTCGACGACTGCTCTTACAATGCCTGGGTGTCCCATATGTCCGACGACCTCTACACCTATTGCAACAACTTGTACTATAATTTACCTATCCAACGGCGGATGTTTCAACTGCTGTACTGTAGAGACAACAACTTCCGTGCTTGCTGATAATTGTAGCTGTTGGTGGCGTCGCAATTTGTCTGTCTTTCTTTTCCTGCCTATATTTCTTGCCTATATTTCTTGCCTATATTTCCTGCCTATATTTTTGCTGATCAAAAGTCGGATGGACAGCACAGCCAGTAAACTAGCCTTCAAACAGTTTAAATGCAGGCGCTAAACGGTTGCTTTATTAACTTTGATATCAATTTCCAAAAATTTTAGTTAGCCAATTGACTTTCACATTGAAATTACTTAGGATTGCCGCTCATTAATGTGCCCTTAGCTCAGCTGGACAGAGCAACAGCCTTCTAAGCTGTGGGTCGGAGGTTCGAATCCTCCAGGGCACGCCATTTCTCTTCATTGGTTTTATACATCTATATTGTTAGAAATAAGTTGAGTATTCTACATTTTGCCTCAAAAAAAATATATCCTGTTATCTTTTATTAGTTTTAAAGATATAAAGTTCTCTGATTTTACTAAAGCCTATGACGGTATTGCCTAGCTAATATATATTTCATATACAAATCATGAGCGTTTACTAGAAAGCGAGGTGTTGTGTTGATATGAAAGGAGGCTTCTGCTGATATCCTTCAATGCTCCTCTAGCAAAACTAGCTTTATCTGTAATTTTTTAAGGCAATGGGGTTTTAAGCACAATTAAAGTGTTTCACTCGTAAGCACAGTAGTAATGGTTTTCTACGCTATTAATAAACTGTTTGGGAATAATAATTTGATTATCTTCGCTCTCTCCAGCACTGCTACTGCTCCCACCACTACCGTACCCTAAGCATCATTATCTGGATCAAAATCATACCCGAAACAGATTCTAATTATAAACTTGGTGATAAGAGAAGGATATGGGGAAGAAATTAAAGCATGATGCACTGGTTAAGAACCTGTCTAATCAATAGAATAGTTGCTTAGGAGTTTTAGAGTATTATCTGCCAGCAAAATTTAAGGAGTTAGTTGACTTAAGTGAGATCACAGTAGAGAAAGAGTCTTTTGTGAGCATAAGACCTCAACTTAAACATCAGTTTAAAGAGATATTTAAGGCAATTATAGTACTATTTTTAATAACGTGAGCAGAATATGAGTTTTTGTTAAGAAAGAACGGAATTGAAGAAACCCTTATTTTAACTGGTGGAGCCAGGGGGAGTCGAACCCCCGACCTCTTGAATGCCATTCAAGCGCGCTACCAACTGCGCCATGGCCCCACTTCTGTATGCTTCCTATAACCAATGTAATAAAAAGTCAATGAAACTTTACTCTCCTCATTTCATATTGCTTTAGCTATATCCCTCTCTATACTACTACTCAAAAACAAGACCAGGACAATAACCAAGCGGTAAATAACCTTCATAATTTTTAATGTTTGTATTGGCGTTATTCTCAAAACTTAATCTTTCTGTTATAACACACATAGTGTAATGGTGTTGAATTTTTCTTATCTATAATGTTTATATAAGCACCCCTATCTATAAGAAACTGCATCATCTCGAGATTGCTATATATACAGGCATAATGGAAAGGAGTTTTTCCTTCATTATTATAAGCGTTAATATCCGCATTGTTATCTATTAAAATTTTAATTACCTCAAAATTATTGCTGCTAATTGCATAAAGAAATACCGATTTATTATAGATTTATTATAGTTATCTTTTGCGTTCACATTAGCTCCGTTTTGAATGAGAAATTTAATTATTGTAGGATCTCCATATAAGCTGCAACGCAGCTTAATGCAACTAATGCAACAAGTCATCCCAATGAGTTAATAATAGTTTACTGAAATTAATGACTTGTCCTTTAATATGCTAATATCAAAGGCCGATAATTTAAGGGTAGAGCAGATAATTATTGTCATTATAAAGTTTTTCAGCTAAAAACAACTACCAAATCCAGTTTTGTAAAATAAAATATGTTATTAAAAATAAATGCAAAATTAGAAAGCCTTAAAAAGGCCAGTAGAATAGGTGGTGGACAGCAGCGCATAGATAAGCAACACGACCAAGGTAAATTAACTGCTCGCGAAAGACTAGATGTTCTATTAGATCCAGATTCTTTTAATGAGATTGATGCATTTGCTGAGCACCGTTGCATTAACTTTGGTATGCAAGATAATATTATACCAGGTGATGGCGTAGTAATAGGCTATGGCACTATTAATGGCCGTTTAGTTTGCGTATATAGTCAAGATTTTACTGTGATGGGTGGATCTCTTGGTGAAGTACATGCCAAAAAAATACAAAAGATCCAAGATATGGCTCTTAAATTAGGGGCCCCGATAATTGGTATAAATGACTCAGGCGGGGCTAGAATTCAAGAAGGTGTTGACTCTCTTTCTGGCTATGGAGAGATTTTCCAAAGGAATGTTAATGCCTCAGGAGTTATTCCACAAATTTCAGTTATAATGGGTCCTTGCGCTGGTGGGGCTGTGTATTCTCCAGCTTTAACTGATTTTACTTTTATGGTACAAAACACGTCTTATATGTATGTCACTGGCCCTGATGTTGTTTATACTGTAACTCACGAAGAAATCTCTCACGAAAAACTTGGTGGAGCTACAATTCACAGTAGCAGAAGTGGTGTATGCGACGGTTCTTTTGCAAATGACGTTGAATGCTTACAAAATATTCGTAAATTAGTAGATTTTTTCCCCTCTTCAAATAAAGCGCCAGCAGCAATTAGACATACTCTTGACCCAGCCGATAGAGTCGAAATGTCATTAGAAACATTAGTACCAGAAAACTCTACCAGGTCTTATGACATGAAGCAGCTAATCGAAAAAATCGTCGATGAAGGTGATTTTTTTGAAATTAAGCCCAATTTTGCAAAAAATATATTAGTTGGCTTCGCTCGTTTTGAAGGCAGAACAGTAGGTATAGTTGCTAATCAACCAACACAATTAGCAGGTTGTCTCGATATAAATGCTTCAATAAAAGCTGCTCGGTTTGTTAGGTTCTGCGATGCTTTTAATATCCCATTATTAACGCTAGTGGACGTTCCAGGATTTTTGCCAGGTGCTTCCCAAGAGCATAACGGTATCATAACACATGGTGCAAAATTGCTCTATGCTTATGCAGAAGCCACCGTTCCAAGAGTTAGTATCATAGTACGCAAGGCATATGGAGGGGCTTATATAGTGATGAGCTCAAAACATTTATCTGGTGATATAAATTTTGCTTGGCCAGCCACTGAAATTGCTGTTATGGGGTCTAAAGGTGCTGCTTCAATACTTTATAAAAACTCTAAGATGTCCGATAAGCAAAAAGAAGTTTTAATCTCAGAATATGAAAATAAATTTGCTTCACCATTTGCAGCCGCTTCAAGAGGTTATATTGATGATATCATAAGACCTTACAATACTAGATGGAAGATTTGTCAGGCATTTGCAGTCCTTGAAACTAAGAGCTCCCACACTCCTTGGAAGAAACATAGCAATCTGCCTTTATAATATCTTTGGACGATGGATAAAGATCAAAGTCTTTCAATATTGACTGGCCATAGAAGTAAATTAAAAGAGAGATTCCTCAAATCTCCTAATAGAGCTTAATAGAGCTTTACCGGATTATGAAGTTTAGTACAATTTCTAGGCACTTTTACTAGACTGCATATTCTAATCCAATATAAAAAATATAAAACTGGCAATAAAAAGGCTGAAAACTCTAATAAGTTACCCTCAATTTGAAGTAAGTAGGTTTGAGTTTATTTTTCCATGAGAGAGAGAGTTTGTTGGGTTTGAAGACATAAG
>JALDTH010000006.1 GCA_030073355.1 Candidatus Midichloria sp.
AAATAAACATATAGTACCTTATTCAGATCTCTAAATACCACTTTCTTTAACTGTTCTTATCCAAAACTTAGGTTCCACTGTTACTCGGAAACAAAATTCTTAATCATTGCTAGATACTCATCTGGTGCTATATCTTTAGACCTATAGCTCGTATAATGAGATGTTCAACTATTATTTCATAACCAGCTCTAACTGCATATGTAAAGGCATCATTACTAGCATAATCTTTAATATATATGTTAGCACCAGCTGTAATAAGTTTGTTCACTAATTCGTTATTACCTTTGCAGCATAGATTAAAGCGATTCTGCATTGAGCATTTTTAAGATTCAAGGCAGCCAACCAACCGTCTATTGCATCTAAATTAGCTCCTGCTGCAATAAAAACATAGAAACCGCCTTTTGATTAAGTATTATACCGCTAATAGTTTGGCGCATTAATGCGACACTATGAAAATGCGTTATCGGTGATTGTATGCCCTTATAATTTGAAGCGCTATTTCATAAGCTTTTTTCTTATTAATCCCTAAAGAGTCTTTTGCAAAGGATATTGCATCTTTGAAGGACATTTTGCTTAACAAACTCGTCATTTGCTTTTTTACGTCTTCATCGCTTAGTGTTTCTTGAGTATAGCTCCTTCCAAGATCAGGACAAATTCGCCTTTTAATTCTTTGCTTTGCCAGTAATTAATTTGTTCAACCACATTGCCGTAGTGGACTCCCTCATACAGCTTTGTTAATTCACATCCAATTGCCATTTTTCTGGTACCGAAAACTTCAAGAAAATTATGTAATACTGCCAATAGCCTCTTTGCAGTTTCAAAAAAATTAATGTCGCCTCTATTTCTTTCACTGAAGTTAATTCTTTTAATCTACTTTGTAGAGTGTTCGGCAAAAATCCAATGAACATAAAAGAGTTAACGGGCAACCCAGATAAGGTAAAAGCAGTAATAGCAGAGCAAGGCCCTGGAATAGCAGCTACTTGGATTCCTAATTTAATTGCTGCATTAACGATGGTATATCCTGGATCAGAGATCAGCGGGAGTTCCAGCGTCAGAGACAAGAGCTATGTCTTCGCCGTTTAAAAGGTAGTTGATAATCTGTTTTTCGCTAGAGGAATGGTCATGAAAGACAACCATAGGTTTTTTTATTCCATAGTGAAGTAAGAGCTTTGCAGTGATTCTAGTGTCTTCGCATGCAACTCTGCAAACGGATTTTAGCGTATTCTAGTGCCCTGATAGTTATATCTTTTATGTTGCCAAATAGGGGGGTAGAAATAATATAAAGTTTTCCTGTAGTACTTGAATTAATACTTAGGATATGATTTTCTATTTTATGCAACTTTTGATTGATAAACATTATTTATGAAAAAATTTCTTAGCTGTATCTTAATGATCGGTATTATGAGCTTTAATACTGCCTGTGACAAGATAAATCTATCCGATAACAAAAAAACTAGCACTGCTATTAGAAAAAATCAGCATAAGAGTGCAGTAAAGCATGTACAAAATGCGCGTATAGCGAAAAATAGTCAGTATGCGCAAATAAAGCCAGATAGTAGTATTGTAATAAGTCCAGCCAAAGATATAAAATCGCAAGCTACGGTAACTCCAAAAACTGACCTCTTAGGGCACTTTGGATCAATAAGACGCGGTAGAGAGTTGAATATTGCCGCACTTCTGCCTCTTTCTGGCCAATATGCCAGGATGTGGCAGAGTATGTTAGATGCAGTACAGTTGGCATCTGCAGAGCTTGGAAGTGGCAAAATAAATATGATAGCAGTTGATGCTGGTTCAACTCCAGAATCTGCAGCTAATGCTTTATCAAATGTAGGCAATATATATAAATGCAATCATAGGCCCTGTACTTAAAGGGCAAATGGAAATAGTCAATCGGCATAGTAGAGCTAAAGATATAGCTAATATCGCTTTTATTAACGACAGAGATTTTGTTAATTTAGGTAATTTATTAATGCTTGGAATGCCTATTGAGCAGCAGGTGAGCCGTGTGATCTCTTATGCCGCACAAAAAGGAGCTAAAAAATTTTTACTATAATCCCAAATAATTCTCTTGGAGAGTCTATAGAAGCTCTGTTACTTGACTATAAAAACAGTAATGAGATTAAAGACTTTATTACAGTAAAATACAATGAAACTAGGAGCGTTATTAACACTAATTTTACTCAAGCAGTCCAAGAGTTAAAAAATAAGACGAGTGTGTTACCAAATTACTTTGAAGATAATTATACTACTTACACAATCTGGTAACTTCTTGCGGAAGGTATCTTAAAATTTTGAGATGCTAAAAGACCCCAATTTAAAAAAGATAAAGGTAATTTGTGGCAGTCAATTTCATGATAGCGGGCCGTATTCGATAACTTGGTCTAATAATCCGTGGTTTGCTGATGTCGGACTTGCAGCCAGAGCTGATTTTGCAGCGAGATTTAGAGCAACAAATAAATATTAACCCACACCACATGGCTTCTCTTGCATATGATGCGGTTGCGCTAATTTTAGCGATAATTGAACACAGATAATAATAACTTGTTGGTATTTAATCCAAAAACATTATTAAATAAAGCTGGATTTGAGGGAATAAACGGTGTATTTAGGTTTACAAAAGATGGCTCTGGGGAAAGGTTGCTTTCAATATTTAAAATTGATTCTAATCAAGTAATTTAGATTGATCCAGCGCTGACGTAATTTGAATAGAATTTTATTTTTTTATATGCGTTTAAGCAGATATTTTGTTCCGACAATAAAAGAAGCACCCGATGAGGCATCCATAGTATCACATAAGTTAATGCTAAGAGCTGGAATGATAAGGCAAATTGCGGCGGGGATTTATAATTGGCTACCTTTTGGATTATCTGTACTTTCTAAAGTGGAAACAATTATACGGCAAGAAATGAATAACATAAATGCCTCTGAGCTGTTGATTCCCTGCATACAACCGGTTTCCCTGTGGAAAGAATCTGGTCGTTTTGGAGCCAACAACGATTTAAATAACGAAATGTTGAGAATGGAAGATCGCGCAGGACAAGAGATGATTTTCACTCCTACTGCTGAAGAGGCGATAGTAGATATCATCGCTAGCGGAATCCAGTCTTATAAGTCATTTTCTTTAAGTGTCTATCAAATCAGTTGGAAGTTCAGGGATGAAATAAGGCCTCGCTATGGCGTTATGAGAAGTAGAGAATTTTTAATGAAAGATGCCTATTCGTTTCATATGACTAGGGAATGCGCTCTTAGAACCTATGAAGACATGCTGAGAGCTTATTTAAGAATTTATCATAGGCTTGGTCTTGTTGCAGTCCCTGTTGCTGCGAATACCGGCGCTATTGGTGGTGAGTATAGTCATGAATTCCATGTTTTAGCGGATACTGGCGAAAGTACTATATATTATGAAACAAACCTTGAAGAAAAATTAAAAAATAATGAAATAACTTTAAGTTCACTACAAGATATCTATGCAGTGGAAGAAGAAAAGCATAATCCAGAACTTTTTAAGACTCTTGAAATTGTTTCAAGGAAAGGAATTGAGGTTGGGCATATTTTTTATTTAGGAAATAAATACTCAAAAGCAATGAACATGAAGATTCAAGATAGAGATGGCTCATTAAAACATCCTGAAATGGGTTGTTATGGGATTGGAGTATCTAGGCTTGTTGGAGCTTTAATAGAAGCAAATCATGATGAGAAAGGTATTATTTGGCCTGATACTGTTGCTCCGTTCAAATTCATTATTTTAAATTTAAAAATTAATGAGGCCAAGTGTGATGAACTAAGTAAGCAGTTGTGCTTAATGCTAGATAAGAGGAACGTGGATTACTTATACGATGATCTTGATGACGGGCCGGGTGTAAAATTTTCAAGAGCTGATTTATTAGGTATTCCAACTCAAGTTATAATTGGTTTAAAAAATGCTCGGGAAGATAAGGTTGAGATTAAAGATCGAAAGAGCAGTAAAGTTACAATTTTAGATGTTAATCAGTTTGATAATTACTTAAACTCTCTATGATCATCCTTGGTATCGAGAGCAGTTGTGATGAAACGGCTGTTGCTATTGTAAATAGTGAGAGAAAAATCCTGAGCAATCAAATTTATTCTCAAATAAAAGAGCATAAGGAATTTGGTGGAGTAGTACCAGAAGTGGCAGCAAGAAGCCATGTTGAATGTCTGCCTTATTTATTTAAAAAAAGTCTTCAAGAGGCGTCATTAACTTGTTCAGAGTTTGATGGAATTGCGGTGACTGCTGGGCCTGGGTTAATAGGTGGAGTAATGGTTGGTGTTATTTTTGCCAAGACTATTGCTTCAATTCTAAAAAAGCCTTTTATAGCGGTTAATCACCTAGAAGGTCATGCTTTGACTGTAAGACTAACTGACAAAATTGAATTTCCATATTTGCTATTACTTGCTTCAGGTGGACATTGTCAGTTTCTACTAGTTGAAGGGGTTAACCAATATAAACAAATATCAACCACGGTTGATGACGCAGCAGGCGAAGCTTTTGATAAAGTTGCAAAGATGCTAAATTTGGAGTACCCAGGAGGGCCAGCTATAGAAAAACTGGCTTTAAAAGGCAATCCGAAGGCATTTCAGTTTCCTAAGCCTCTTTGCGAGGCAAATAGATATGATTTATCGTTTTCGGGATTAAAAACTGCGGTAAGACAATTAATTGAGAAGAATGATATCGAACACATAAAAAATGATATATGTGCTTCCTTTCAAGACACAGTTGCAGAAATATTTCTATATAAAATTAATCAAGCTATTGAAATAATTAATAGAGGTTCGCTTAAAAAAGTAAATAACTTTGTGATCGCCGGCGGAGTTGCAGCTAATAAATACATCAGAGAAAAGATATCTGAATTTCTTATAAGCTATGGATACAATTTTATTGCTCCTCCTATTCATCTATGCACGGACAACGCGGCAATGATAGCTTGGGCAGGTTTAGAACGTTTACAGGTTGGCATTACTAATAATTTGGACTTTGAGCCACGTTCGAGATGGTCTCTTTGATGATTTTATGTATACCTCTAAGAAACTAAAAATCCTTAAGTAGGATGTTAAGTAATGATCTGCTTAGAAGTCTCATTTGCTTTTCTATCATGATCCGGCTGGCAAGTTAATCTTGCCAAGAGTTAGAAGTCTAGTTATACTTCTATATATGGTTAATGAAAAATATCGCTACTGAATAGTAAAAGTAGGTTGATTTTTACATATACACCTCTTTAATTTGAAGAATTGTGCAGACTAATTCTAAAGCTTATCGCTTGCTAGAGAGCTAATTAGCACACCTTTAGGTGGTTTAGGTGCCCCCGCCCCGCGCCAGCCGCGTATTATTTTTGTTCTTGTAGTATGTGTCCAAAGCTACGTGCATAGTATCAATACAAGTATCAACCACTGAAACTATCCCCCTTGAGTTATCTCCCAGGTTTCTTGAACGCTATTAAAATACTAAGGATAAGGATACTCAAAATCAAATATTCCATTTATTCTAGCCAAGTCAAATTAGCGGCATATGCATAACAGGTTCAAGCTGGTTACAAAACTCTTCGTTACCATACATAACATAGTCTCTTACCGCTCCAACATAAAGCCCCGAATATTCAGCTGTTTCTACTATGTTATCTGTAATTTGGTTAAATTCTATATTATGAAATTTCACCCCTGAAGCGCTACCTACGACACCGCATACTATCGCTTGCCCTTTGATGGTATGATTATCAGTAGTTCTGTAGATATATCAATTGCTGATTTGAAAATTATTACCATCAAAACTGCTAGTAAATGGTACTATCTCATCTTGGACTCGTCTGGATAGAGGAGCAAATCTTTATGCTAGTCTTTTGTTATAGCGCAATCGATATCTCGGCTTAACGTATAAGTTCCATGGAGGAAAAAATAATGTCTTATGAGATCTCTAGAATTATTTACTAGCATATAGGGAATAAACGCATTAGCTGGTTCTACATACTCCAAGTAGCTTTGAGGAGCATGATATTTATGCGACACACTGCTTGAGCTGGGATTATAGCAGATAAATACTTTACCATTATCTATAGCAGAAATTTGTTTAGGTCTTTCAAAGAGAACAGTGCCATAATTTTGCGAATTTTCTATTCCTGATTTTTTAAATACAGCGAACCGCCACTCACAGTAAACTGTGCATTATATTTAAGTAATATTATATGAAGCCATGAGAGTTAAACTATACGGTGAGCTCCGTTCTAAACACTGTTTAGCACTATTTCTTTTGTTTTTACATCTTGGTTAAAATTTGCTGCAATTTGTTTTAAGCCAGCTAAATTACGGCTAGTGAGTGTAAATACTTGTCCTCTATGACAGATCAATTCTAGAGATTGATTAAGCATATTCCACCTTCAAAATTACTTTACCTCTTTCAATACTTAATAAATAGTAAGCTAAAAGAAGAACTCGAAGATTAAGGTACATTAATATCTCATATACGTCAAAATTTATCTCATACTTTCGCTAGTTCGAAGCCGAGACGCATTATCAACACTAGCTCAATCTACGCTAAAATTTGTCTACCGTTAATATCAAAAATTAGCATCATTGCTCTAAAGAGTTGAATTGCTTCTGGACCTTTTCAAGTTTTCTATCGGCTATGTCAGTTTTCTAGGGAGGTGCCTTCTCGATTACTGAGAAGGTATGACATTATTTCCCAACAAAGCTTTTCTATATTTTTTAATGTTCTTACCATGGTCCTTAAAACTACTTGAGAACAAATGCCCACCTTTGCCGTCTGCAACAAAATAAATTTCATTGGTATAATTAGTATGCATAACCGCTTCTATTGCAGCCTTACCTGGATTGCATATTGGAGACGGAGGTAAGCCATTTATCATATATGTGTTATAAGGAGAGACAAAATGGAGATTATCATAAGAAATTTCAAATCAAAAGTTTTGCCATCAGTAAGCGCAAAAATTACGGTAGGATCAGCCTGCAGGGGCGTTTTTATTTTTAATCTATTAAAGTAGACTGCAGCTATTCTTTGCTTTTCTATATCAAGTTTTGCTTCTCTTTCTACTATAGAAGCCAAAATCATAGCTTCTTGCTTATTATTTATTATGTTGTTAATTAAGGGATCTCTTTGATTCCAGGCGTAATCAATAAACTTACTTAAGTTTTTAGAGCACTTTTCAAGTAACTAACTTGCTTTTGCGCCATAAGTATAAAAATAAGTTTCTGGTAAGATCACGCCTTGAGCTTTAAACTCGCTTTTCCCGTCAAGATCATTTATAACTCTTGGAGAGTTAATAATTATATTAACTGCTTCTATAGTAATGGACCCTTCAGGGATAGTTAGTTTATAAACTAAGATATCGCCGGTTAACATCTTGTCTACTATTTGTAGCATATTTATCCCCTTATTTATCTTATACTCACCAGCAATTAGGTAGCCAGAATTGGTGTATTTTTTGATTTTAGTCCAAAGC
This sequence comes from Candidatus Midichloria sp., assembly GCA_030073355.1. Lineage (GTDB taxonomy): Bacteria > Pseudomonadota > Alphaproteobacteria > Rickettsiales > Midichloriaceae > Midichloria. The sequence continues at coordinate 7,470 of JALDTH010000006.1, forward strand.
ACGAAGACTCTTGCATCATTAATAATTTCTCTTTCCAGTAAGAGTTCTGCTATTTTTTTGCCGCTATATCCTTTGGGAATAACTACTATTTCGTCTTTAGCTACACGGTATTCATACAGGCTGTAATTAAAATATTGCTTTATTAAATAACCGCTTAAAGTGATTACTAATAATATTATTAAGATCCGAATAAATTTTTTAAATATTATATCTATCATAAATTAATTAGGAGATAATTTTCATTTTTTATGCTAATTTAGCAGCAATTCCAATTTCATAAACGATTTTGTAATTAAATGTTTTACATCCAAACTACTTCTATTAAAAGTTGTTTCAAAGTATCAGAAATATCAGTAGCCTTAAAGCAACTTATTGAAGAAAATTTTTTTGATGTAAAAATTCAAGGGGAAGTCTCAGGCCTTAAAGTTAGTTCTGCTGGACACAGCTATTTTAACTTAAAAGATGAAGACTATCTTTTAAACGCTGTGTGCTGGCGCAATACTATACAAAATACTTCAATAAAAATTGAAGATGGTATGGAAGTAATATGTTCTGGAAGAATTTCTATTTATCCCTGCCGGTCGAGTTATCAGCTTACCGTAGAAAAAATAAAAGTAGCCGGGCAAGGTGAGTTACTTGCGGCTTTGGAAAAAAGGAAGCAAGCAATGGTTGCAGAAGGCCTATTCGATACTGAACGGAAAAAGCAGCTACCGTTTCTGCCAAAAACTATTGCTTTAATTACTTCAGTGAATGGTGCTGTAATTAGGGACATTTTACATAGAATTAGTGATAGATTTCCAGTTGAAGTATTAGTTTGGGATGTGCCGGTTCAAGGAAACGACGCCTCTTATCATATTCAAAATGCAATTAATGGTTTTAATGGTCTACCGTCACATATCAATGGGCCTGATATAATAATCTTAGCAAGAGGAGGTGGATCCATTGAAGACTTATGGTGTTTTAATGAAGAAGAGGTTGTAAGAGCTATAGTTACGTCTGAAATCCCTATTATTTCAGCAATAGGACATGAAACAGATTTTACATTATCGGATTTAGCAGCTGATTTAAGGGCTCCAACTCCAACTGCTGCTGCAGAATTCGCGGTTCCGGTTTTAAAAAATTTGCAGGATTATATTAATCTTTCTTTTAATAAAATATATCAAGTTTCTAAATCATTTTTAGAGGAGAAAGCTATAAAGCTTGCCAGGTTTTCCTATATATTACTTGAATTAGAAAATATTTTAGAACTTAAAAGGCGTAAGTTAGTAGAGTACAGTTATAAACTTAACTTTTTTGCCCAGAAATATTTTGACAGAAAACAAACCTTATTATCAGTATTATCGCAATTACTAGAAAAATATGATCAAAAAAGGATCCTAAAGAGTGGATTTGCTATTATATATGACAGTTCTAAAGGTTGTATTACATCATCTGCTCAACTACTACCTGATATTGAAGTGCTAGTAGAAATGCACGATGGCTACAAAAAGGCAGTAATTAAAAAGTAGTTATGCTGCCTGACATAGGAAGTTTGTGTTTGTATATTGCACTTTCTATTTGCTTATTTATTTCTATTGCTCCAATTCTAGAAAAGCTAGGTTTTTCTTTGAAATATAAATACTATACAGTTGCTTGGCTTGCTATATTTATGGCGGTTTTAATATCTTTTTTCATTCTTATCTATTCCTATATTATACCTGACTTTTCAATATTAAATGTAGTTAATAATTCTCATACCAGTAAGCCATTAATATACAAAATATCAGGCGCTTGGGGGAATCATGAAGGGTCGATGCTACCTTGGATTACAGCAATTAATATGTTTACCATCGTTTTTTGTATATAATGAACAAAGATGAAAGTCTGGGGAAAGTCTGGGCAAGCTCACGCTAAGTGTACAGGCGATATGTAACACATTTTTTATTGCATTTACCCTTTTTATTTCCTCTCCGTTTACAAGAATATTCCCTGCTCCCAAAAATGGATTTGGATTAAATCTAATATTGCACTTGCAATACACCCTCCTGTTTTATACTTAGGGTTACGTTGGATTTTCCATAAGCTATTCAATCACAATATCAGGTCTTATATTAAAGAAAATTGATAAATTTTGGGCTGAGATAGTGCGAATTTGCTCTCTACTCTAATATCTTGGTGTTTTTTGACTACAGATGTAGCACTTGGAAGTTGGTGGGCATATAGAGAATTAGGCTGAGGTGGATTTTGGTTTTGGGACTCGGTTGAAAATGCTTCTCTTATATGCCTTGGTTGAGTGCAACTGCTTTAATTCACACCATAAGTGTTTACAGTAAAACAGGTGATTTGAAGCAGTGGTCAATAGGTTTATCTATTGCAGCCTTTATTTTAAGTACTCTTGGTATGTTTTTAGTGCGATCTGGAATAGTAACTTCTGTTCACGCATTTGCAGCTGATTCTTCCAGAGGTATTTATATCCTTTCTTTTTTAGCTCTGCTTTTGCTTGCTTCAACTATTATATATATGCTGAAGTTAAATATTACAAGAGAAGTTGCCTTTCCAATCCTTTCGAAGCTATTCTTTATAAGCGCAAATAGCTTAATTTTAGTGGTGGCAATTAGCACTATTATAATTGGTACAATTTATCCTATGATTCTAGAAATTCTAACTAGAACTAAAATTTCGGTTGGAGCTCCTTATTTTAATACAGTTTTCAATCCTATGGTTATAATGCTTACAGGTCTTTGTGCTATTGAGTCTAACTTGTCCTGGATGAAAAATTATATTTTGATTTTTGGCGTGGCTCTCATAAGCACCTCTTTGTTTAGTATAAAAATTAATTTGGCTAAAGAAGGCTTAGCAACTTTGGGGATTTTATTTGGACTATGGCTCTTATTTGCTAGTATTTCCTTGTTATTTACCAGGAATAAAAAAGGCTCTAACTTTTGTAGCATGGTACTAGGCCATTTAGGATTTAGTATCATAGTAGTCTCTATTTCAATGAATGCAGCATTAACTAGGGAAATCCGAACTCAATTAAAGATTGGTGAAACAGTAAATTTTTTAGATTATGACATCACCTTAAGTAATATATACTATGAAAAAAAGGACAATTACTTAACACAAATAGCTATTATTGGTATTAAAAGCAGTAACTTAAAGACCAGTGTGAAGCCTGAAGTAAGATTTTTTGAGGTAGAGCAACAACAAATTGTTGAACCAGCTATATATAAAACAGTTTTTTCTGATTTATATATAACAATAGATAGAATATACTCAGATCAAGGCGTGCCAGTTTTAATATATTGTAGGCCAATGATAGCATGGCTTTGGTTTGGAGCATTATTGATAGTCATTGCAATTTTGCGCTCTGCCATAATCTCTATTACTAATTACTTCAATAAGTGATATGAATTTCATAATTCATCGTTATATAGCAACACACTTTATAGGTTATACTATAACTATTTTTTTTGCTATTTCAGGAATAGTTTTGTTTTTTGATACTCTGGAATTAATTAGATTATCACTAAAAATTGCCGAGCTTAATTTCCAGAAAGTTATTTTAATGGCAATTATGAAGAATTATTATCATGCTAATAAAATATGGCCTTTCATTATAGTGCTTGCTGGTGCATTTACTTATAAAAAATTATCGGAAAATTTTGAGCTCTATATACTAAGATCTGCAGGTTTTTCAACTTTTCAAATTATATTGCCTATTACTTTACTATCTTTTTGTATTGGTATAATTCATATCACTCTTTTAAATCCAGTAGGATCATATGGTATAGAAAAGTATCAACACATGGAGGCGATCAATCTACAGGGAAGAAAAAGCTTAATCAGCTTTTCAGAATCAGGTCTATGGCTTAAGCAAAATTCAGGAAATGGCAAAGAAATAATTTTTCATGCTTTACGCCTCTCTCAGCAAGAACAAGCTTTTTATGATGTAACTTTCTTTTATTATGGCTATAACAATACCTTTATTAAAAGAATTGATGCTAAAAAAGCTACAATGATCAATAATTATTGGCATATAATCCAAGCTAAGACTATCAATTCTAAATATGTTGTGCACCAAGAAAAAGAAATGCGAATTAAGACAGATTTAACTTTTGACAGTATAATTGAGAGCATGGTATCTCCTGAAGTGCTTTCTTTTTGGCAGCTTTATAACTTTATTAGGATTAGTAAAAATACAGGGTTAATTGCTGTAAAACATCAACTTTACTTCTGGCAGCTGCTTTTTGTGCCGTTATTCTTCTCAGCCGTTGCGGCAGTGGGTTATATATTCGGAATTAAAAAGCCAAGAGCCCAGAAATCCAATAACATGATTATTATCGCCGTCTTAATTCAATTTTTTATTTACTTCGCTTCTGATTTTGTCTCCACCTTAGCAATAGTAGGTACTATTCCAGTTATTATTGCAGCTTTGTTTCCATTTGTGGTCACCACTATTATAGGGCTATATAGCATATTACATTTTGAGTTTAGCTAGGAACTATATAAATTGGTTACCAATTGGGCTGCGTTTTAAACAAGGAATAGGTCCTAGGTAACTGCTGCTTTCTCCAAATTAGGTACTTACACAAGGACTTTTTAAATCATTAACTGATGGGTCTCTGGGTGTGCATGCAGTTATTAAAAAAACTGTTCCTAAAAGAATAAAAAGTCTTATATAGTTCATTATTCCTCCTATTTTAAACAGCATCAAGACTAAAACCATTATGTAATTTAACGGTTGCGACGTCTTTATATTTAGCTTCTAATACAACAGATATATTAGTACTAATTGCGTTAGCACTAATTATATTTATATCCTCATCAGCTAAAATTTGAAACATTTTTTGCAAAATTATTGAATTTTCCGCTAACCCATTACCAACTATAGTAATTTTAGCTACTTCATCTTTAATAATAAAATTCAAGCTAAGATCATTGAGTAGACTACAAACTACTCCTAGACTATTTTTAGGAACTGTAAATTTGAAGCTAGGGTCTAATTGGTGAGCGTCAAATAGAAGTTCTAACGGTATTGCTAAATCGCTTAATGTATCCAATATCTTATTTATAAAAATATTATCGGTATTAATGCGGAAAATTGTAATAATGACAATATTACTATCACTTACGACAGCCAGAATTGAACCTCGCTCTATTCCCTTGTTGTCCTTTACTAATACAGTTCCAGATATATCAGAAAAACTTGAGAGAATGTGGGTTTCTAAGTGATGACTTAAAGAGATATCAACTGCTCTTGGATGTATAACTTTAGCGCCAGCTGTAGCCATTATAAGCATCTGATTGTATGATATTGTCTCAATTTTTTTAGCTTTGGTAACTATCCTAGGATCTGCACTAAAAACCCCATCAACATCAGTAAATATATCACATCTAGCTGCACAAACTGCAGCAGCAACAGCAGTTGCAGTGGTATCAGACCCACCTCTACCTAGAGTTATGATACGTTCATTGCACACCCCTTGAAAGCCTGGAATCACTGGAACTTCTTCTTTTTTAATCGCTTCCATCAATTGAGTTGTTCCAACTGAGACTATTCTACCATTGGAATATGCAGTGTCTGTTACGATTGGTAGCTGCCAGCCAAGAAAAGAGCGCGATTCTATTCCAATAGACTGTAAGGCTAAGGCAAGTAAACCAGCGGTGACCTGTTCTCCAGATGAAAGTACTACATCATATTCTGCCAATTCATTTTGCGATGAGAGAGAAGAGGAAGACTTTGCATAATTAGCTAGCTGATCAGTAACGCCAGACATTGCAGAAACAACGGCGATAACTGATGAGCCTCTGTTTCTTTCTCTAGCTATTATTTCAGCAACTCTTTTAATCCTATCAATATTTGCAACAGAAGTGCCACCAAATTTTTGAACTACAATAAACATAACTATTTTTCCAATTGAATAATAAGGTCGTAGCAGAAAAGTATATCGTAGACAATATAGAAATAAGTTGATGACAACTATAAAATTATTTCGCTCAACTTTGAGTTGTTTTATGCATTGATTATTAGCACTATGATTTATTCTCCAATATACAGAAGTCAGGCCAGCTGGTCTAATCCTTCAAAGACATTAAAGGAGTTATTAGACGTAACAGTGGAAAAGAAAATTAGTGAAATCTCTGACAATGTAGCAAGTACTCCAGGTGTTGATCATAGAATGGGTATTCAGCAGGTAAAAGCAAAGTTAACTGAGCCGGTTACCAGACAGACAGTCAAGACAATATAATACAGTTAGATACTCTCAACAGCTTAGAACCGCAGTGGGAAGAGTTAAAACTACTTCTAGATAGTTTTCAGGAAGTTTTCTCTAAGCTTAGGGGCACGTCATCTATAGACAGTAAAGAGAGAAGGGGGAAAATGACGTCTTTTTTCAAAGGGACGTAGCTTTGTCTGCGGCTTCCCATAATAAGGGGTATTTTGAGGCTCAAGTAAGATTTGGATAAGATTTAGGAAGGCACTCTGTAGAGATAGTCAAACTCGCAGAAGGTGCAACTTGGAGTACCAAGGGATTAGGTATTTCAGTTCATGCTCAGATAGTTAAGGTTGATTGTTCATCTTCAGCCAGTTCTTACATCCAAGCTGGAGAATTAGAAATTGAGGTCAGGAATAATAGATTAGTTAGTAATATCGTTGCGGATACCGAAGAAGAAAATATTACAAGTTTAACTGATGCTCCAGACAAATTTGGAGTGGGCACCTTCTATTTAAATAATGCTAAAATTGAGATTGAAGAAGGAGACAGCTTAGCCAGAATTGTAGAGAAGATTAACACGGTTCAAGGTATAACGGTTGCGAGTATTGAGAAGAAATATAAATTAGTATTAATCTCTAAAAAATTAGGGATAGAGAGTTCTACTAATATTAAAGAAATTACTTCAGGTATCTTTAAAGATAAATTAATTTCTGAACCACAATATATCAAAGTCAAATTAAAGGAAGGGATGAGCATAGAGGAGGTGACTGCTAATATTAATGCTTATAAAGAGGAGCATGGAGTAACTGCATCTTTTGCTGAGAAGTGTTTGACGTTACATTCTACGATAACGGGAGTTGAAAATGATATTAAGCTCAAAAATGAAGAGCAAATTTTTGGCGATTTATTTAAAAAAGATAATGGAGAGAGAAATAAAATTGTTGAAGAAAAGGATGCAGAAATAAAGTTTGATGAAGTTACTAAGAAATTTAAAAGTAATGATTTTAACGTTGAGTTTCCAGGTGGGGAAATATTTTTCAATTTATATGATAAACCATCTATTCCTGGAGAAAAACAAACTATTACTATAAAAGTGGCACAAAAAGGTATTATTGATGCGGTAGATGAGCTATTAGTAAGTTATTATAAAATATTAAGCTTTTTGGCGATTAGGGAAAAAGAAAAAAAATATCGAGTGCGCCTCTTAACAATATTCCGGAAGAAGTGAAATTTAATTCCTTAGTTAAGGACTTTGATGTTAATATAATAATTGGTAAAGCAAACTTTAAGGGTATTGGTATTGATTTCAAACAAGAGAAGATTTCTGCATTTGAGGATAAGAATTTTAACTATATTCACTCTACTGACGAAATATCAAAGGGCCTAATATTTTTTGATAGGACTAAATTCAAAGAGGCGCTGGACAAAAATTTCGAGCGAGTAAAAGACCTGTTTGTCTATAGTGCTAAGTGCTAATGGTTCTAAGAATTTATATCCTTTAACACAAAATAATATTAAATACGAGACTATTGAATCAGTAGATTTTAATATCGACAAAAATAGAATAACATTTAAATCGACTGTTAGTACGCCTTTAACTAGTCAACAGGGCCAAGTCATTTATATAGAAGATGGAAGTGATATGGATGCGCTAGCTAGAGGTATCAATGAGGTAAAAGAGTATCGTGGTATAGAAGCAAAAGTTATAGTGAATAATTCCTCTTATCAAAAGAGGCTTTTAAACGCCTTTATAATCCAGAAGTTAAATGGCTACCAATTCTTGCTGATTATGACAGAGTACTTGATGGTATTTTGATATTAAGCCGGAATCTTATAAGAGTGTTGATTTTGCTGATAAAGATACTGTAATAGGTACTGGATACCTTCCGGCTACTGGCTCTTTCTTTATAAATGGGATGAAGATAGAGATTAAAAGTGATGATACACTTCAATGCATTAATGATAAGATTAATAGCACTAAAGCAGGGGTGAGAGCAATCTATATCTACTAGTTCTTCAGGTGCTTATAATTTAGACTTAACCGCAATTACTGAAGCAAACATTAAAGTTTCTGATCCAGATAATAAGATTTTTAAAAGTATTTTCTCTACGAATTTTAAAAACCGAGGCAAAAGATTTTTAGATATCTCTCATAATTTGGAAAAAAATATCCTAAGAAAGCCTTATATATCCCTGCGTCTTCAACGAGCCTTAAAGATAAGGATGCAGAAATCAAAATTTTAGATTGGCCCTCTGATAAGGAAGGTTCAGTAGAAACTAAGGGATTACGAATGTTTTATTTTGGGGACGGAGACGAACACGTAAAGCTAGAAATCAAGCAGGTATAGCTGATAAATTCTATCATACGATAAAGAACTATTTATCTTTTAATGGTTTTGTTAAAAATGCGCAAGATAGGTTAAAAACTCTTATTAGAGAGGAAACAGATGAAATTCATAGGATAGACGTTGAGGAGATAAAGAAAATAGAAGTCAGTATAAAAAGGGAGCTAGCAAATATTACGAGTATTCGCTCAAAATCTGCTCATATAAAATCTTTGTTTAATCGGGAATAGGGAAGTATGTCTTTGTATCTTTTAAATATTGGTGAATCTCAAGTCACTGAAAGTATGGGTACCAAATATCAAACTGATGAAATCACAGTGGAGAATTATTTAAGTGTATACATTAAGGCTATTGAAGAAGTTATTAATTCTTTAGAGGTAAGTATTAATAATTGTAAAAGAATTGCTGAGATACAGTCTAGTGATGAATTAGAGGTCAGCGAAGAGTTGATAAAATATAAAACAAATTTTGCAAAGGCTGTAATGCGAACAAAGGAATTGATAGAAGCATTTATTTATGAGTGCCAATCTATAAGGTGTGGAAAGGGAAATCGTAGATTACATAGAGTTTTTAATGTATAGATTTGATGTGTTATTGTGGTCAAAATAAATTTTTTTTATTTACTACAAAGATTATTATTGAATCTTTTTAAGAATTGTTTAAAAAACAATTCTAATGCGGATTTAATAAAGATAACAAATCGTAATTCTTACGATAAATTTTTAAAATCTGATCAAGAAACTAAAAGATTTTGATGTGGAAGATAAAATAAAGTAGTGTACAAATACTTATTGGGTTTGGGTTCTAACATAGGTGATAGAAAAAAAAATTTGGAGAAAGCTATTACCGAACTTGCTCAAATATTAGCTAATATTAAACAATCTTCATTATATGAATCAGAGGCAATGCTCCCTGAAAATGCTCCAAAGGAATGGGATATACCTTATCTTAATATGTGTTTAACGGGCTATTCGTCCTTAGAACCTCGCAAGATTTTTCCTCTATTTCAAAAAATTGAAGAAAAAATTGAAGAAAAAATTGAAGAAAAAATTGAAGAAAAAATTGATAGAAGAACGAGCAAGGGAAGATGGGCTCCAAGATTTATAGATATTGATGTGTTGCTAGTAGATAATTTGCTTATTCAACAAAGTGATTTACAGGTTCCACACCCTGCAATATTGTTACGAGATTTTGTTTTGCTGCCAGCAACTGAGGTATGGGCTGATGCCAAGCATCCAATAAGTGGGGAATTTTTAAAAAATATTAAACCAAAAATTATTACCAGTATAAAAAAATATGCAGACTAAAATCGTTGGAATTTTAAATTATACCCCAAATTCTTTTTCTGATGGAGGAAGTTTTTTTGATTTGAAGGCGGCTCAAAAACACTTTGAAGAAATGCTGGAAGATGGAGCGGATATTGTGGATATTGGTGCGAATTCGACAAATTATAATAGAATCCTTTTAAATGCAGAGGAAGAATGGAACAGGGTCCAAGAGCTCTTACATATAATTGCGCCGAAATATGGACATTTAATTAGCTTAGATACTTTTTATCCAGAGAATGCCGAGAGAGCCATAGACCTTGGGGTACATATGATTAATGATGTTGGTGGCGCGAAAGATCAAAGAATGCTTGAGGTGATAGCAAAAAATAAACACATTTTATATGTTTTTATCTGCAGCCTAGTATTACCTGCTAACAAAGAAATAAGGGCTAAAAGTCGTGAGGAAATATATGATTTTGCCAAGAGTAAGTTAGATTTAATGCAAGCAAAAGGAATTGAGTTAAGCAGAGTAATTTTTGATCCAGGAATTGGTTTTGCAACTAACACTAGTTTATCTTTGAAAGTTGTCTCAGAGTTGGCATTTTTCAAATCACTAAACACTCCAATCTACATAGGGCATTCAAGAAAATCATTTCTTGAATCTATAACCAAATTCCTGCCAGGGGGCAGAGATATAGAAACTCTAGCAGCTTCCCTGTATATGGTGTTACAAGGTGTTGACTATTTAAGAGTTCATAACGTTAATATACATGCTCATGCAATAAAAATTTGGGAAGCAATGCGCAGTTCACTATAGCATTATGGGTGGGTATGCTGATATTTAATGGTTCATGTATGTAACCAGTGCGATATATGATATAAACCCTACAAAACATTAAGCTGCTATAAGAAAATAAATGATGCCAGTATGTATTAATAGGAATTACCTTATGGTATGCATCGTTGTTGGTTTACATAAGTATAGAACTAATAAAGACATTGCTAGAATACACTTTTTAGGTAGGGGATATTTTTCTAATACTAATGTCATGTTTTTGGTTAATAGTAGCCAAAGTATTTGGTAATAACTATAGATCAGTTTCGTGGTTGTATATCGATTAGCGATATTATGGAATTATTGTATGGTAAAATGAGTAGACGTGTTACCAATATTACTTCTGTTTTGCTCTCTACTGTATTAGTAGTTGCACAGGTAAAGGCTATATGGTATCTTCTACTACATTATTTTTACTTACCACCTATGTGTAATGTAATCATTCATTGGCACAGGGGTATTAGCAGTATATTCAGCTTTTGTGGGTTGTGGTATAAGAGCTATTGCATTAACTGATGTTTTTCAGTTTGCAGTATTTTATAGTAGTACTAACCTTAATTTGTTCTCATGCATATAGTGATATCGGTGGCTACAATGTTTATAAATAAGTTTTATCTGAGGAAGTGCATAAATTTAGTCTTAATAGCGATAATATTTTATTATTTATTGGCCTATTCCTTTATCACCTATTGCCCCGCATTGGAGGAGTTTACATACAGAAATTCTTACTTAGTAGAAATTCTTGGCAATTAGTGAGTTGTTTACAGAAAATTGCTATTATTCATCTTTTTCTCACAATTGTTATATGCTTAATGGGAATAATAATCAAAATCAAGAAACAGAATCTTGATCATCCCACTGCTTTTTTTATTTTATTGATAACCATTTAGCTGCCGGAGCAAAGGTCTAATTATTGCTGGTTTGCTTGCAGTAGTGATGTCTACGGGCTGATTCTTGGCTAAATAATGCTAGCGCATTATATGCGCATGAATTGTTAATAAATTTGTTATTTTAACTTAGCGATTTTAGCTGTTTTTTCTCATTTTTTAAGAAAGGAATGATGAAACTAAATTAGATTGCTGGGAATCTATGGTCTACCTTTATTATGGTTCCACTTGTTGCAGGTTTTTTGAAATTCAGTACAAACTCCAAATCTTTCATGGTTGGAATTGTAATGACCATAATCTCTACCTCTGTATTAGTGGTTATGTAGTTAATGCTTTGGCTACTATAAGCTTAATGTAGGGTATAATTGGGAACTGTATAGAGGTCTTTTCGGCATGCATTTACTGGCAAAAATATAAAGGCTTAAATCCAAAGCTAAAGGCATCGTCAAGTGCCTATAGGGTAAATAGTATAGATACATATCCTTAGTAACTAAAAGTTCAAGTTGATGTAGGATCTCATCAGAAATTAAGCCGAAATTTTTGTACACTTCTATAGCTTTGCCTGAAGCGCCAAATGACTCTAAACCAAAAGATTGATATGATCTCTTTGCCCAAGGCTCTTCTCCAATTGCTTTCGCTTGCTGCCTTTATATTATAGCATTTTTCCTATAACGCTATCCTTTTATACCTCTGCTCTTGCATTTCGAATAGTTCAAGTGATGGCATAGATATAACTATTGTACCAATATTCCTGTTTTAGCCACTTGATATGCTAAAGAAACTTCAGATCCAGAGCTAATAATTATTAATCTCAGGCTTTAAAGAGGTATTTTTTATTATATAACCTCCTTTTTGGGACAGATTGGTTTTCTTTTTGGTGTAATAAAGGTAAGTCTTGTCTACTAAGGGCGGATTAATATTGGACCTTAATCATTTTTTAGCGCTATCTCAAAACGTTCTATTGTTTCTATCGCATCAGCAGGTCTTAACACAGTTAAATTAAGTACCACAATAGGGCTTAAAAATGCCATGAGCTGCTATACCATTCATTATGGCTGCCATCCTGAATTAATTAAAGTTTCTAGCACTATTCCAGCGGTTTTCCTAATGACTTCTGGTGGCTTAGTAGCTTTTAAACATCTTTTCTTTAACTCAGCAAATAAATTATAATATGAGGCATTGTCTTCTAATAGGTAATAGGCTATAAAATTCTGATTTTATAGATTACCATTTTTCATAATCCATGCCAGATTTTTATGAAATTTGCGCCAAGAATTAAGTATGATATCTGGGACTGTAAAGGCGTTATAAGTACAGCCTAAATAATTTTTGATAGTTTTTTACTTCTTCAACCCCCGAAAGCGCTCCATTAGCTGAAGATTTACCTTAGTGCTTTAATGAGCCATATCCTATAATAGTTTTTGCTATAATGAGTACAGGTTTTTCAGCATTATTAGTTTGGGCTAGTTTATTATGAATATCGTCATAATTATGCACATCAGCTTCTAAAACAAGCCAGTTTATCGCTTCAAACGTTGTCTTATATTCTTAGAGAAAGTGAGATGAATCGGTCCATCAATTGAAATGTCGTTGTTATCGAAGAATACTATTAAGTTATTGAGCTTAATATGTCCCGCAAGAGAAGTTGCTTTATAACTAATCCCCTCAATTAGGCACCTGTCACCAACGATTAAATATGTTTTATGATTGGTATTAGTATTTCTGTGGTTTGCTATGCTAAACGCTCTAAGGTTGCCATTTCAATTGCATTGGCAAGCCGTTGTCCTAGGGGACCGGTGGGTAGTTTCAATGCCTGAGCTTGGGTTATGTTCTGGGTGTCCTGGAGTTTGTCTAAAGTATTTTAAAGTCGTCGATGGAAAATGTCCCGCTTAAAAAAAGAGCAGTGTAAAGTAAAGCAAAACCATGGCCAGCAGAAAGTATTATCCTATCACGATTAGGCCATATTGAGTCATGAGGATTAAACTTTATTTAAAAAATCCTTGAATAAGACCATCATAACATCAGCAAACCCTAGAGGCAAACCGGAGTGCCCTGAATTTGCTAATTCTACCATATCTAGCGAAAGTTTTTTATCCACTTATAGGAAGGCAATATTTGCTTTTGGCTAGATTAACTTTTCTAAAGCTTAGATAAGCCCTTTAACTGCTTGAACTGAAGTATTAAATGCGGATTTTTCGCTTTCGGTTAACTCTAATTCGACGACTTTTTCTACACCATTTTGCCCAATAATTACTGGAACTCCGGCATAGATATTCTGCTATACTTGTTATTCAAATAAGCAGCACATGGTAGTATCCTACGCCTATTATTCAAATATGAATCAGCCATTTCTAATGCTGAAGCTGCTTGGGTATAAAATGCAGAGCATTTCTGTAATAATTGCACGATCTCAGCTCCTCCATTGCAGGTTCTATTAATAATAGAATCAAGCTTTTCCTGAGAGATTAAACCCATCTTTAATATTTCTGCGATAGGTATGCCTGCAACCGTTGTATATCTTGGTAGTGGAACCATACTATCTCCATGGCCTCACAGCACAAAAGTATTAATATCTTCTACTGAAATATCTAATTCGCGCGCTAAAAATAGTTTAAATCTTGCAGAATCTAAAACTCCTGCCATACCAACCACTTTATTATGAGGTAAGCCACTGAATTTTTGTAAAGCATAAAACCATTACATCTAAAGGATTAGTAACAACGATAACGAAAGCATCTTTAGTGTGAGTTTTTATGCATTCGCCTACTATTTTCATAACTTCAGCATTAATTCTTAAAAGATCGTCACGGCTTATTCCAGGTTGACGAAGAATGCCAGCAGTTACAATTACTACATTTGCATTGCTTATATCTTGATAGTTTGAAGTTCCAGTTATTTTAGTATCAGTTCCTTCGATTGGTAAGGTATGTTCTAAATCTAAGGCTTTACCTTTAGCATAGTCAGCAGTTTTACAACATCGCCCATACCTCTAGAAGAAACTAAATGAGCCAAGGTTCCGCCTATATTACCACCACCAATTAAAGCAATTTTATTTCTTTTGACCATTAGAGCCCCCGGTTTTTAAAAGTTTTATTACAAAGAGATTTTATAATTACTTTATCTGATTTCTGCAGCAGGTTATTAGGTTGTTTAATAAAAACTAAGTATATTGGATATTGTAGGCTTTCTTTATACCTGCTTTAATACGTAGAGGTTAATTATTTAAAATACTAAATAATCTCTTGAAAAAAACTGAGTATAACCTATTTACCAAATTAAAATTAAATATTAGGTAAAAAGTATGGAGCAAGAAAATTTAACAAAAAAACAAGATAGCATAAACGAACAAGCTGTTGAGAATAAAAATGCTGTTGAAGAATTAAGCAATAAAGTAAAAGATCTAGAAAAATCTTTAATTACATTAAATGATGCACTTTTAAGAGCAAAAGCGGAAAATGAAAACGTAAGAAAAAGAGCAGCAAAAGAATTAGAAGATGCTCACAAATATTCAATTTCTAATTTTGCTAAGGACTTAATAGAGGTGTTGGAAAACTTATATAGAGCGACTGAAAATATACAAGATATGAAAATGATTGAAAATGAGCAAGTTAAAAGCTGTATTGAAGGGGTGTTGATAACTCAGAAGATCTTAAGTACAGTTTTTGAAAAGCATGGAGTTACAAGGATATATCCCTTAAATGAACGATTTGATCATAACAACCATGAAGCTATAAATCAGGTGGAGGATGGTGAGAGAGAACCTAATACCATAGTGCAGGTTATTAGAGCAGGCTATAGGATAAAAGATAGACTATTACAGCCAGCTATGGTTGCAGTAAGCAGAAAACCCTAAGATTGTCAACAAAATATAAATGATATTAATCATATAGATATCTTTACTAAAAAGTGGAATTGGATTAACAATACAAGCTATGGGATAATAATAACAGGTTAATATTGGAAGATTTTAATTGTGAGGAAGGCTCTTTATATTCAAGATCTGCCGCAGGGTTGAGTTGGAAGATACTGGAGCAGGATGA
Source organism: Candidatus Midichloria sp. (assembly GCA_030073355.1). GTDB lineage: Bacteria > Pseudomonadota > Alphaproteobacteria > Rickettsiales > Midichloriaceae > Midichloria. Next base: position 23,039 of record JALDTH010000006.1, read on the forward strand.
TAGATTAGTGGCTGCTTTTTCACAAAAGCTTCGTATAGATGGGATAGTAAGCAGGATTTTGCTTAATAGAGGGATAACCTCAATCGAGGAAGCCGAAAAGTTCTTGAATGGTAAGCTCAAGAGTGACCTGCCCACCCCATTTTCATTTAAAGATATGGAGAAGGCTGCCTTACGCATAGTAAGAGCAATATTAAATAAAGAAAAAATTACCGTTTTTGGTGATTATGATGTGGATGGTGCCACATCTTCTGCAGTCTTATATAAGTTTTTTAAGTCAATAGGAATTATAATAGATATATATATTCCAAATAGATTAAGGGAAGGCTATGGCCCGAACGTTGAAGCAATGTATAAAATCAAAAAAAATCAAACTGACTTGATGATTACAGTCGATTGCGGCACCTCATCGCACGAGCCTTTAAGGGTTGCAAAAGCTCTAGGGATGGATGTAATTGTGATTGATCACCATTTAGCTCCTACAGAACTACCAGAAGCATATGCAATTATTAATCCAAATCAGCTAAATGACGAGTTTCCTTTTAAAACTATTGCAGCTGTCGCTGTAACGTTTTTTACCGTCATTGCAGTGCGGAAAAAGTTAAGAGAAATCAACTGGTTTAAAGATAATAATCTCAATGAGTTAGATCTAATGACTTTACTTGACTTAGTGGCCCTTGGCACCGTATGTGATGTTATGCCTCTAATTGGCATAAACCGAATATTTGTGAAATATGGACTCCATCTTATCGCTCAAAGAAATAACTTAGGTATTACAACTGTATTAGATATAGCTAAAATTAAATCTACTCCTAAAGCTCATCATTTAGGATATATAGTGGGTCCAAGAATTAATGCCGGCGGCAGGGTTGATGAAAGTAGCTTAGGGGTGTCATTATTGATTACTGAAAATCCTTGCGAGAGCTATAAGTTGGCTTCCCAATTAGAGATATTAAATGAGGAGAGAAAAAATATAGAAAATGCTGCATTAAACGAGGCGTTTGAGTATATAGAGAAAAATATTAATATAAACCACCCCGTAATATTTGCCGTAGGTTATAATTGGCATATCGGGGTATTGGGGATTTTAGCAAGTAGAATTAAGGAGAAGTATAACAAACCTGTTGTGGTGGTCTCAGTTAGTGATGGGGTGGGCAAAGGTTCGGCCAGATCTGTTGCCGGAGTTGATATAGGCCGTATTATCTCGGCAGCAAAGGAAAAAGGACTATTAATAGACGGAGGTGGGCACGCTATGGCGGGTGGCTTTACCGTAAAAGAAGAAGCTATAGAGAATTTTATTAATTATGTCGTGAAAAATTTATCTAGAGATAGTAGTACAAAGCTTTTTATAGAACAAGCTTCTGAAGTTAGTATAGACTCAGTCATTGCAGTGAGAGCTGCAAATTTATCATTAGTCCAAGCTCTTGAAAAGTTGGGACCATTTGGAAATATAAACCCAACTCCCAGGTTTGTTATTTATAGAGCAAAATTGGTACAGGTATCAGTTTTTTCTAAAAATAATTTATTGCTTTCGATAACTGATCATTTTTATGGAAATAGTAGTGAAATTCTGAAATGTGTATTTTTTAGGGCATTTGAGAAGAAAATAGGGCAGCTCCTAATGGAAAGCGAAGGTAGATGCTTAGACTTGATAGGAAGTCTCCAAGAAAATAGAATAGATAGAAGAGGCGTTCAGTTTATAATTGAAGATATAATTTTGCATGACGAAAAAGAGTGAGAAAAAGGTTGATAAGGTATCTATTATAGGAACAGGAGCATGGGGTACGGCGCTTGCTTACCTTACTTCTAAGAATGTGGAAAACGTAATGTTTTATAGTACAGACAAGGAAAAAATTAAGGAGTTTAATCAAACTCATATTAATAAAAACTATTTTCCTGATGTGGTAATGGCAGATAATGTAGTTGGTACCTACGAAAGTATCTCTCTTGCTAACTCTGATGCCTTCATTTTTGCAGTACCAGTGCAACATTTAAGAAGAGTATTAATAAGTTTGGAAGAGGCATTAAAATCAAATATTCTAGCTCCTATTATTATATGCTCTAAAGGTATAGAGAGTCGCTCAAATAAGCTAATGAGCCAAGTTGTGAATGAGCTCGAGTTTCCAAATCCAGTAGTTATGTTAGCTGGGCCAAATTTTGCTAAGGATGTAATTGCAAATAAAGCTTCCACAACGACTATAGCCTCTTATAATCAACAGGCACTAACAATTACCGAAGAGATATTTGCTAGTGATAAATTCAAAGTAGAGAAAATATCCGATGTTATAGGATTGCAGATATGTAGTGCAATTAAAAATATTTATGCAATCGGTGCAGGTATTGCTAATGGTCTAGATCTAGGAGAAAATTTCAGTGCAGCGTTTATAAAAGTAGCGATTAACGAAATGCAATCTATGTTGCGTTATTTAAACGCAGATTACCAAACTGTTTCTACTTATGGTGGTGTTGGGGATCTGTTTTTAACTTGCTCAAGTCCCACTTCAAGAAATTTTGAGTTTGGCCGGTTAATTGCTAAAGATCATCATAATATTAAGCAGCTTACCGAGAAAAAGACTATAGAAGGATATTATACCCTTTTTTCTATAAAAGCTCTTTTAGATCATTATAAAGGTGTTGAATTACAATTGATAAACCTGATTTATCAAATAGTTTATAATAATATGCATCCGCTCATTATTGAAAAAATTATTTGATATTGGCAACATCTATAATACAATCTAAAATGTATAGGATTCATTTTAGAGTATTATGAGTATTGCCTTTGAGGATACAGAAACGCAGCCTGAAACACCTACTGCTCTGCAATCTAATTTAGCTGCTGAGAAAGAGGATTATGCTGTACTAAAGATAAATTTAGCGAATATTATTAATTCAGTTAACTTTCAAAATATTATAGATAATGTTAATGATGAGATTAATAAGAAGTGAAGTTTTAATGTACTGAGTTGGAATGGTTTGAAGGATTGCTGAAGCCTTATCTAAAAAAGTGTGGAACTTGGTACAATAACTGAGGCTTATTTAGGAGTAGATTCCAAAATCGTGCCAAGTTTTGTTGAGGCACTGAGAAGCGATGCAGCTTTAAGGCAAGATTTAATAGATATCGTTAAGATTCTCACTCCTCCTATAAGATCTAGGGAAGGGGAAGCAGTAAAAATTGATAATAAGCAGCTTTTAACAAAGGTCTTATCTTTATTATCAAAACCATCATTGGAACGGGTTAGAGATTCTATCGTAAGCAGTTTATCCAAAGAGAATTTTGCTAAAAAAGTATACGATTTAATGACGCCCGCAAGGAAGGAACAAGAAACTAAAGAAGAAACAACTATAAGAGAAGCACAAGAAAGAAATAGAGATACCGTTAGGGCCTTATTAGGTAGTTTTAAAGAAAAAGAAGTTTTTCAAAAGCTGTCTAACGGAATGAAAAAGCATCCAGATTTACAAAAAAGACTGCAAGAAATAATTAATATAGCGACAGATAAGAATCAGCTTACCCCTGATGTAATGTTGATCGCTCAAAAGGCTATGTGTGTGATCCTACTTTAGCTGATTTTAGGGGCTCTCTAAACTCTAAAAGAAGCATTAAGAGCAGAAGAAGCCCATAAGGCGGTTGTAGGAAACATAAGAGCAGTTTTTGCTCCAGCCGAATCTAATTTAATCCAACTGTTAAAGATGCACAACATATATTTGGAGAAAGAGTAATAGAAGCGTTACCTGCATTGCTTGGAGCTTTAGACAATGTAGCCGACCTATCAAAAGTTACAGGGTCCTTAAGAGATAAGGATAATATAATGATTTGGGACGATAAGGCGGTTGATTTAATATTAAATAATCCTGAATTAAAAGCTGCTGTAATAAATGATCCAGAAAAGGTGAGTAACATTTTGGTGGCTTTAATGCATGGCCCTTTAAAAGAATTATCTGACTCATTAAAGTTTGATCCAGAAATACTAGACGTAATAAAAGTTGCGTTGAAAGATCCAGATAATGTTAGAAAGTTATTAGGTAGTGTGGAAAAAGGTAATAACAAGGAGTTAGTTAGCTCCTTAAATGAAATTTTATTAAACGATTCTGAAACTGCTAAAGCTCTTCTAGAGTACTTAGAAAAAAATCTAGGTTTCTTAGAAAAGGTTAATAGGTTTGCAGCGAGTATTACAGTAGATATACTTAGCAATGCCTCAACTATATTGCCAGAAATGCTGTTAGATTCAGAAGGTTTGAACAAATTTAAGGATACCCAGCAAAAGCTTGGAAAGGGCAAATGGAGAAATTAACAGAAGCGATTGAAACAAGTTTACAACATCCTCAAAATAAAATTTCTTAGCTTATTAAAGAAAAATTTGGTGAAAAGAATTTACCTAGTCTCTCAAAGATTCGTGAGACTTCTGATCTTGCGGAAAGTAAAAAACTAGAAATTAGAGGGTAGGTATATAATTTAGATACTGAGACATTGAACGGTATTACGAATCAGTTGGTGAAAGAAAATGCCTTAACTCTGTAGAAGGTGAGAAATCTATAAAGCAAGCGGTACAAGTATTTAATCAAGAGAAAGACCAATTAAAGCAACCGTTAGAGGGACTTATAAATAAAATATCACCAACTCTTCTTACAACGCTCGAGAAGCATTGATGAGAATTCTTTTACAGTGCTTGGCGGTAAAGATGAGAGCGTTGAGGTAAAACAAACGGAAATACAGCAGGATTTGAAAGTAATTAAAGGAGCATTAGATTATTTAAAGGATAACCTAGAGTTAAGAGATTTAATAAAGGACGACCCAGCAATAAGAAATACCTTAGAGAAATTATTTCAAAACAGATTCGCAAATATTGGGAAAGGAGAATATGATCTTGTTTGGATTAAGGAAAAAACAGGTATTGATGTGGCGCAGTTAGCAGTGAAAGTGTTAGATACTGCTAAGATCTTTGCCCAGGAAGATAAATTTAAGCTAATAGAAGATGCTTATAGTGCAGTCGTAAACTCAAACTATACACAGTTGGGTAAGTCGGCAATTGGCATAGGATACAACTCAGGTGTTTTAAATCGAGATATCGCAAAAGCATTAGGTAATGTGGTTAGGGCATTTGCATATGATGCAGGTTCTGTTGCTTTAAAATATGCGGCTGCGGCGCATTTAAAACTGCCACAACTACATTAAATGCTGCAAGTGCTGTTGTAAGCCAAGCAGCGAATTTACTAAAAACACCGGTGCAAATGTTTGCGGGGCAAGATGAAGAATTTTATGAAGCTTTTGAAGAACAAACGTTAGAGATAAAAAAGACGGTTATTTCTGAGGAATTATCTGCATTAATTGTGGAAGATTTGTTTAGATCGGGTAAAAAAGATTCTACTAGGTTGAAGGATATGAAGTTAATCAGAAACCATATCACTGAAATTGTAAATGGCTTAGATGAAGATATGATTAATAAATTAGCTCAACTTAATAATGAGCAGATGAAACAAATAGTCGGAACCCATAGAGGAAGAGTAAATAAGTTTATGAAAATGAGCTAAGAACAAGGGAATTCTTTGGCTCAAGCGTATTATGCAGAGGCTACAGAGTCTACAAGTATGGGGGATATCTTACTGGCGGAATCAAAGTTAAGGAAAGTGCTTTAAGTGACCCTGGATTTAAAAATAAAGTTGAAAATTTAATCAAGGATCACGAAAAGACACTAGAGGTCGCTTCACGTCAGCATTCTTCGTGAATTCATATTTGAGCAATTTGCTCGTAATCATACTCAAATGGATTGTCTATTATTACTAAATCTTGAGTCTTGTACTGCATATCAGTATCAATCTTAAGTAAGCTTTGATCGACGCTTTCACTATTACGATTAAAATAGTCCAATCCTGTTTTGGCTATAAAACTTAGGAGCATAATAGTTCCAAAGTCACTTTTTAGGTTATAATAGTATTCGTTATAGTATTAATGACCATGTGTTCCCTCATAATTAGATGTACTATAGAAAATCTTTATATAAGTATAACTGTGACTACAACTAGTGGTTGTGACTGGGATGAAGGTTGTGAGACATTTATAGCTTTAATATGATTTATTTTAATACTCTATAAAACTTATAAAACGACTGTAGATTTTGCTTTAAATGCTCATGAAATCTGAATGGTCAATAAATAGATATCTAATATATTCTATAGCTTCACTATCTGGCTCTTCAGGTGGTCTATTTTCAGCAAGAAGCTCGTATTCTCTATATGTTTCAGCTGTTAGTGGAAGAAATGAACAAGACTCGTGATTTAGAGATCCATCTCGATCTTCCTCTTCCGATTGAAACGGTATTCTGGCTAGAGAGAAAAATTTGTCGACGATCCTAGAAAAAGATGCGTAAGCATTTTTCATCAGTATCCTAATATTAGCAAATACCCTCGTGCCCAAAGGTTATAAACTGCTGTTAAAGCTGCGTTGGAGTATGATGTGAGACTAGTAGAGTATTCAGATCCTTCCTCTATAATAGACTGAATGATAGAGATACTAAAATGAAATAAAGAATTTGCTATAAAATTTTGAGTTGATATTAAGTCATGATTTTGTGTACTTGGTTCTGGGTCGCTAACAACGTAAGGGTATAGCTTAGCTAAATTCACTCTCATTTTACTAAATAAGAGTACTTCACACATTATACTAATTAGCTGTTTTCCTCTTATGGAAGTTATAGAAATATACTTTTCTCTTGTGAGGTATGCCTCTTTAGAGGTGACTGAGTAGGACATAAAGTGATTCAAATTATCTTTTACTTTATCAGCTAGGTTGTAGATGCGAATTATAATATCCTTTATGAGTGCAGGGTGCCCACCCCCAATATCAGTTGGATCTAATACGTTTGCCTTAACTTGTGGCTCAGAGGATTGACATGCCATAAGTGGTAAACTTTCTTTTGGAGAATATTTTTTGTTTAAGAAATCAATAAGCGAGGAATCGATAGCCAAAAAAGCATGATTTGTTAGTAATCTTATTTTATCTAAATTCGACTTCCTTGTTTTTAACTCGTAATAACGTTTTATTATCAAGCAGGTCAATGCTATTGTTGCCCTGGCTTCGCTCAAGTAATTGTTGAAGATATATAGGGTCGCTATAATCCGTAGAGCGCGATTGTTGATTGACTATAAGCTTTGGTCTCTTTTTTATATTTTTTTTAATGACATAGGAATAGGCATTTTTTGGCTTTAATTTCTTTCTCATTGGTATAAGTTGTGTTGGAGCTACATCGTGAGTTTCTGATTCCTTGTTACTCATCTTGTTTTCCTCGGCTGGTTTAATTATAAGGTAAATTCACCTTGAGGTGAAAATATATCTTTAAGCAGGTATATAAAATCTGCGCGTTGCTTTTAGCTTTAGCGCCTCTTCTTTAGCGAATCAGTAAAATCCATATACCTTAACGCTTGCTTAAGCAAAGCTAGCTGAAATATAATGAAAAGTCAATTGCGATTACGCGGCGGAATTGGTGAATTATATCTGCAATACCTATTTATTCGACTTTTGCTTCTTTAGGTATAGGAAACCCCCGTAAAAATGCGTCAGTATAAATCATTTTTCTTCCGGGGCACTGTAATAGAGTCGGTCGTATAAATTCAAAACCGCATGCTATAGTGAGATTATTATCCATTACTAATCCAGGGATTACTTTAGTGTATGGCGGGGGACTAGTAGTACCTATATGAGCTGCATCTATAACTTTAACGATTTCATTATTATAGACAAAATAGGCCCCTGGATAAGGAGAAAGTGTACGAATCTGAGCTATAATTTCTACTGCTGACTTCTGCCAATTAATCTTTTCTTCCGATCTATCTATTTTGTTAGCGTAGGTTACACCTTCTTCTTTTTGTTTCTCATAAGTCGTTTTATTATTTTTAATAAGCAACAGGGCGTCCAGTAGCTTATCTGCACCCAGATTTGCGAGGATATTTTCTAATTCAGCAGCAGTTATGTTTTCTGGGACTTCAATTTTATGGCGTAAAATTACATCACCGGTATCTAATCCTTCATCCATTTTCATAATACATACGGCGGTCTGTTTATCACCAGCCATTATAGTTCTTTGGATAGGAGCAGCACCACGCCATCTTGGTAGATCAGAAGGGTGTATATTAATACACCCGTATTCAGTTGCTTCTAATACAGTGATAGGTAGAATAAGGCCATAGGCGGCAACAACGATGATATCAGCTGCAAAACTCTGTAATTTCTCTAAGGCTTCAGTATCTTTTAAAGTCTTAGGGGTAACAACTGGTATATTATGTTCTTCCGCTAGAACATGTATTGGAGATTTAACTAAATTCATACCTCTACCTGAGGCCTTAGGCGGTTTTGTATATACTCCAACTACATTGAAATTATGGTTTTCCAATAGCTTTGTTAGGGCAGGAACAGCAAATTTTGGTGTTCCCATAAAAATAACTTTCATAGCTAGAGTTTCAATTGTTTTTTTCTTTTATAATCGGCTAAAGATATAACATTATTCCTTCTTGGGGGATTGAAAGGAACCTTGGTGAGCTCCACTGGCTCTGTATCTTTAGTATAATTATTGTCTTCAAAATAGACTTGATTTGTTTCATCAGAAATAAGATGATTGCTTTTAAACTGTAAAGAAAAGTACACCTCTATAGCTGCAAATGGCACTACTATATGCTCGTTAGTTTCGTTAAAATTTAAAGAAACTTCAAAGTGTTCCTCTAGTACCTTTAAATTATCAAATTGATATTGTAACACTATTGTCATATATTTAGGGTATTGAGCTGCTAATCTTTTTGAGAGTACAACTCCTGGGTGGTCTGTTGCAAATGAAATAAAAAAATGATGATTGCCTGGCAATCCGTTTTTAGAAACTAAGGCAAGCACTTTTTTTACTATAACATACATAGCATCATCAAGTAAATTGCTGTAATCTATGATATTTTGCATTGTAGAGAAACTCAGACCGTTTTTGTAATTTAAATACATGAATGTTAATTAATTCTCAATAGATATGTTTTGGGAATAAAGATTAATATGGAAATAATAAACGGGCTTATATTGGATAGAATCGCCGAAAGTCCTAACTTATAGCACATTTTATGTGTGAGACTAGAAAAAACAACTGGGTCTATGAGCTTATCGCTCTTTTTAACTAAGGAGGATATACCTTGTGCGGTATGGCATTGTGGTACTCTAATATGTTTTAGGTGAAGTGACACTGTGTTGTTGATATCACGAAAAACAGTTGTATTCATTATTGGGTGTGCTTAAATGCGTTATTTCTTACCAAAAATAGCTCAAAAATTTAAAGACGAGGTGAGCTT
>JALDTH010000070.1 GCA_030073355.1 Candidatus Midichloria sp.
TTCTAATTAGGGATACCATCTTTCTTGTTTGGCATAAAATTGAGAAAATGGTTGTCCTGCTTTTTTAAAACCATATCGGATAAGTATCACCTAGCTTTCATTGCGCGTTAGCCTCATAAGGATTTTTTGTTTTAGAAAATATTATCCTAATCGGAGTGCCAACAAAATTGAAGTGTTTCTGCAGATCATGATTTAAGTAACGTTCATAATGTTTGCTGACGCTTGCTGGAAAATTTACAAATACCTTAAAAGTTGGAGGTCTACTTTTAATTTGAGTAATATACTTTAATTTTATTCTACGTCCATCATTTGTAAAAGATGGATTACTAATAGAAGCTTCAAGCCACTTATTTAACACACTTGTGGTTAGTGTTTTTTCCCAATTTTGCTTAACTTCAAAAGCTGTGGATATTATTCTTTCCACACTAACCCCGGCTAAAGCGTTTGTATGTAATATAGGTATATTCATAATAGCCGTTAGTGAATGAGCAAAAAGGTACTCGATGTCGTCTTTTAGTTTTTCTTTATCCTTGATAAGATCATGTTTGTTAAATACTAAAAATAAACCTTTGCCTTCGTTAATAACCATTTGTGCTATAGCAAGATCTTGTTGTTCAAATCTCTGTGCTGCATCGACTATAAGGGCCACTACGTTTGCGCGTCTAATTGTGGTTATGGTTTGCGCATTTGATAATTTTTCTATTTCCTCATGCACTTTATTTTTCTTCCTTAAGCCTGCGGTGTCAATTAAAGAAATCGGTGTATCATTAAAGTTAATATCATAACTTATAGCGTCACGAGTGGTGCCGGCCTCTTCTGATGTAATGCTTCTTCGAAAGCCGAGCAATTGATTAAATATCGTGGACTTCCCGGCGTTAGGTCGTCCAACAATTGCTAGTAGCAGCTTTTCGTGTTCTCGTCCAGCTTTAACCGATAGAAAATTTTTTAGCTCAGTAGATAGTGCGTTATATAAACTATCTAAGCCTAAAGAATGTTCGGCTGCAATATAAACTGCTTCTCCGAACCCTAAAGGCATGAAATCGTTAGCAGAAAGAGCGACCTTAGATTCACTTTTATTGACAACAAGTATAACTTTTTTGTTACTCTTTCTTACCAAGCCTGCAAATTCCAAATCATTGCTAGTTAGGGGATTCTTAGCTTCGACCATAAAAATTATAATATCTGCGTCTTTTATACCCTCTTGGGTTTGACTCATCATCAAGAGCTTCATTTGATGTTTTTTATGCTCATTCTCCCAACCTGCAGTATCTATAAGCAAAAAATTGAGATCGTCAAAATCTACTAAATACTCTTTACGATCCCTAGTGGTGCCAGCTATATCTGTCACTATAGCAATTTTTCTGCCGCATAATCTATTAAATAAGGTAGACTTACCAACATTCGTCTTGCCAACTATAACAACTTTTGGATATTTCATATTTTTAGTATTAGTCCATACTTGCGTCGCGGACTACGAAATCATAGCTTCTCATTCTCTCAATTTCAAGAGCATTTACTGCTGCTTGTAAAACCGAGGCAATTTTTACAATGTCGCGAATTGCGTCTTTACTAAGTCCTGCCGCTAATACTCTTTTACTGTGTACTGCTATACAGTGCTTACATGCATTTAATATGGAAACTCCAAGGCAATATAAATCCATTTCTTCTTTGGGCACTTCAGTACTCAACAAAGAAAGCATATTTAATTCAGATTCCATATTCTCATAATCAGAATCTCCTGCTCTCTCTATAAATTTGTAGTAAGTGTTGATCATGGCCATCACTGTTGCAGCAATTTTACAAGCATTCGCATCAATCTCTTCAAGATAGAGTTTAGCTTCTGCTCTTATACCATTTAAAAGCTGTTCGTGTTTCAAGGAGTAAGCTATGGCTAGCGAAACTCCATATAATTGCTTTTGATCCAAAGCAACTTTACTTTCCTCAAAAATGGAAATTAAATTTCCTTTTATATCATATGCATAATCTGGAAGTTTTCTAATGACACCTAAAATGCTCATAAACGGTAAAAATTTATATTTGGCTTTTAGTATTATTAAACAAAACTAATAATAAGTAAACGGGATACTCACTGTAAAAGATTGTTTTTCTTCTATAGTTCTATAGAGGAGTTACGATTCTTAATTATATTATTTCTTTACTTAAATGCATTAAGAGTTTATTGTGTTCCTACATTCCTGTGAATAAATTTTAGGTGTTGATATGAAGTGTAATACTTCCTTAAGAATAAATTGGATTACAACAAGCGTATTAATTTTTTATCCTTTGTTCCTTATAATTGCGGCAATAATTTATTGTAATCGATATGACACTGGTTGGTTCGAGTGGGGAATGGCAATAGCTGCTCACTATATTTACAATATATCGGTAGGAATAGGATTACACAGGCTCTGGGCGCACAGTGCATATAAAACAAATAAATTTGTAGAATTCATATTAATGATAGTTTCTAGTGGTACTTTGCAAGGTCCAGCTATAGCTTGGGCTTCCGATCATGCATTACATCACACCTATATGGATGAAGAATTAGATCCTCACTCTCCTTTGAAGTTTAAAAATAAACTAAAAGGCTTTCTCTGGTCACATATAGGATGGATGTTATTTGAGGATATTTCTAAAAAGCATATAGATAAAGGAACAATGAGACGTTTAGGCTGTAGTAAGGTTTTGGTATTCCAATTGCAGCATTATTGGAAGCTAGCTGTAAGTATGAATTTAGTAGTACCATTCATTATCGGATATTTAATTGGAGGCGATTTAAAATCTGCTATTGCTGCATACATCTTTATAGGTCTCGGCCGTGCTTTTCAACAACAGATGACTTTTTGCGTGAATTCGCTAACTCACTTTATAGGCAGCCAGCCATATTTAAACGGCACTCCTGGAGAAATTCCTTGGATGTTTTTCTTACTACTTGGGGAGAATTGGCATAATTACCATCATGCATTTGCTAGGGATTATAGAAATGGTTGGAAATGGCACCAGATAGATGTACATAAGTGGATTATATACCTTATGAGCAAAGTAGGTTTAGCACACGATCTGGTTGTTACTCCAAAAGAGAGAATCCTTGCTAAGCAGGCAGAAGCAAAATTAGAGTTGAGTAAATTAATGAAGGATAAGCTTTCAAGCGTCGAAATAGGGGCGATTGGTATAGCTGATATGGCAAGGCAACAGATTAGAAACCTAGAGAAGGGCGCAAATATGATTGCTGATAGTATTAAGGTCAAACTAGTAAATCTTGAAGAGGCTGCGGAAAATTTATTGCATGGTATAAGATGGAAGATGAAAGATTGTTCCTTTAAATCACAAGAAAAAGTTGTAAAAGCTGCCTTAAAGAAATTGGAAGAACTTGAAGTCATAGCCTATAAGTTGGGTTTATCTAAAGCTTCTTAATAGCTAAAAGTTTGCTTAGTAAGGAAGCGCAGCATTAATGTAATTAGCCTTAAAGGTTGACCTTAGTTCGTAGTCTTAGGAGTATTCCTTCAATAAATGAAGAATTGTAAAGCTTCTGGCAAGATAGTTTGTTTTTTTATACCATGTCTCATTTTGAACTTATCCAACAGCTTAATTAGAAGCTCGACTTTGCGCATGCTTATATACTACGCAAGCCTTTTGTTCGGAGATTATTATTGTAAATTCGCTTTATTTATAGCTTTAATACACATTTGCTGCTATTATTCAGGTTGATGGAGAAGTTATATATAAGGAACTACTTAAGTGATGAGTTTTGAATTTCTCTTCAAGAAAAGCACAGATCATCTTAGTGATAGCTAAGGCGAAATTTGTTTTGGAAAAGTGTCTTACCAGTAAAGCCATGGTGGAACAGAATATAAAAAATATAACAAGAAATCCTTTTTGAGATATAAGGCAACTACCTAAGCTCTAGTTACCCTCGTTTGGAGTAAGTAGGTTTGAGTTTATTTTTCCATGAGAGAGAGGGTTTGTTGGGTTTGAAGACATAAGCCAAGAGT
>JALDTH010000071.1 GCA_030073355.1 Candidatus Midichloria sp.
ATAAACATATAGTACCTTATTCAGATCTCTAAATACCCCTTTCTTTAACTGTTCTTATCCAAAACTTAGGTTGAAACGACTACTGCTGTTGCCACAGTTATACTAAGTTTACTGGACCAAATATTTTTTCGGTTGATGATTTGGCACTCTTGATCTTTGAATCCCAATTTTTCTGCGCAAAAACCTATTAGCGCGCTCGTAAAAAATACTCCGCTAGCTTCGAGTATTATAGGGCTTACAGCTTCTAGATTATATCCTGCTAACCTTCTATAAAAATAGCTTTTATTATGATGCTTACGCATAAACCTGCTATTCTCTACTTTAAATTGGAGATTGAGCACTTTTATCATTAAGCTTCCTAAGAGTCTAACAAAAGATTTTTCTTTAAGCACTTTTACCATTAAGTCTAGCAAAAGTCTTTTCATATCCAAGAAGGATCAATAAAGTTTTGAGCTCTGGTCCAGAGTCAAGTCCAGTTAAAGCTTTTCTAATTGACATAAATAATTCTTTACTAGATCTTTTAGTTGTTTTTTTTACTTCTTCAATCCAAATTGACCAAGTGTTAATGTCCCACGGCTCTTTTGGAAGCACTGTTGCAGCTTGTTTTGTAAGCTTGTGATTCATGGGTACTGGTTCTAGAACGGTATTGCAGATTTGCCACCATAAGCTTATTTCCTGCAGAGTTTTTATATTATATTTTGCAACCTCCCAAAATTCTTCTCCTACGTCTTCTAAACCCTCATTTTTAAAACGGTCCTTGGCAATTTCATATGGCATAGCATGTATCAATTTGGCGTTTAACCTTTCTAGTTCTGACTGGTCATAATTAGAAGTAGATTTTCCAAGCTTGCTTAGAGCGAAGCTCTTTATTAGATCTTGCATATTTTGATAAGGATAAACTGCATCAGAAGTACCGATTTTTGCTAAAAAGCTATTGATAGCCATAGGTTCGATCCCTGCTTGGCGTAAAGAATAGATGTCAAATCCTCCTAAATGCTTTGATATCTCTTGATCCTTAGAAGCGAGCAGTGAGAGGTGAGCTAAATCAGGAGATTTTGCATCCAATGCTTCGAAAATTTGTACGTGCACTGCACTATTTGAAAGGTGATCTTCTCCCCTGATTATATTTGTAATTCCAAATTCAATATCATCGACAACTGAAGCTAAAGTATATGTCATAGAGCCATCAGCTCTTATTAAAACAGGATCACTTAAATTGCTCGGGACAAAATTCATTAATCCTCTAATTCCGTCATTCCATGATATAGCAGAGTCATTAATTAGGAAGCGCCAATGAGGCTTTATTCCCTGTCTTTCATATTGTTCTTTTCGGGCAGCGGTTAGCCTTAAAGAGGCTCTATCATATATTGGCGGAAGATTGCGGCTGAGTAAATTTTTCTTTTTAAGAGCAAGTTCCTGTTGGGTTTCATAACAAGGATATAATCGACCGCTCTCAATAAGCTTTTTCTTAGCTTCTTCATATTTTTCGAGCCTTTTTGACTGAAAAAATAACTCATCCCATTCAAGGCCCAACCACTGTAAGTCTCTTTCTATAACCTCAACGTATCTTGATTCGGATCTCTCTACATCTGTATCATCTATACGTAAGACAAATTTACCGCCAGCTGAACGAGCAAAAAGCCAGTTAATTATGGCGGTCCTAACATTGCCTACATGCAAGAAACCTGTAGGACTGGGTGCAAACCTTGTAATTACCTTCATTTATAAAAATCTTAATCTAATTATATTTTCCAACTTAAACTTTTTTCGCAATTTCGCAATCATTTTTATTATTGAAGTATTATGCACTAAAATATAATATCCAAAAAAATCAATTTTACGCCTTATGAGACAAATAGAGCTATTGCAACAGCTTATCCGCTTTAAAAGTATTACTCCTACAGATAATGGGTGCTTGAAATTTTTGGATCAATTGTTGCAAGATATAGGATTTGAGTGCCATCTTATTAAATTTCAAGAAGAGGGATTGGAACCTGTTCAAAATCTTTATGCAAGGCTAGGTAAAAAAGGCAGAAATTTTTGTTTTGCAGGGCATGTTGACGTTGTGCCCCCTGGAAAGAAAGCGGAGTGGCATGTTCCACCTTTTAGCGGTGATGAAGTAGACGGGTATATTTATGGCAGAGGGGCGGTTGATATGAAGGGAGCGCTTGCAGCTTTTATTGAAGCGGTCAGAAGTGGGTTAGATCAGAATATTATTAATCAAGAAAATAGCATCAGCCTTTTGCTGACTGCTGATGAGGAGGGGATAGCGATTAATGGTACAAAAAAAATGGTACCTTGGCTTGAATCAAGAAATGAAAGAATCGATCTCTGTATTATAGGTGAACCTACAAGTACAAATCGTATTGGGGATACAATTAAGATTGGGGCACGAGGTAGTATTACCCTTACTATTGAAGTGATAGGTAAACAAGGACATGTAGCTTATAACCAACTTGCTGAGAATCCTATTCCTATTCTTGCAAACATCATTAAGGAACTTAAATCAATCAGCCTAGATAATGGAAATTTGCATTTCCAGCCTTCTAATCTAGAGTTTACTAATTTAAGTGTGGGGAACGAAGCAGAAAACGTTATACCATCGGCTGCAAAGGCTAGATGTAATATTAGGTTTGGCAATATGCATACCTCAAAAAGTCTTGTTGCTTGGATTGAGAAAATATGTGAGAAATACACGAATAATTTTCATTTAAAATGGCATAGCAGCGGTGAAGCTTTTATAACCAACTATGAAAGACTCGCGCCAATAGTTGCAGCAGCAATTAAAGAGGTTGCTAATATTGACCCACAAATCAACACTTTAGGTGGGACTTCTGATGCACGGTTTTTAACTAGATACTGTCCAATAGTTGAAATCGGTTTACTTAGCAAAACCGCACATCAGATCAACGAGTGTGTTTCTTTAGAGGATTTAGAGCTACTTACAAGTATCTACCTGAAAATCTTACAAAAATGTGATATTTCTTAAATAAGAAATCTTAATAAAGATGTAATATTTTGCTGTTGATTTGATAAAACTGACGATGTAAACATACAGCTCATTTGAGTGTAATCTGTAAAAAATTGATGGTTTCTCATGTAAAAACCCTTTCCTTTATTGGAGTCGAGCCAATATAAGTGGAAGTTCAAGTCTAGGTATGTAGCGCGGTGTAGCAGCATAATATAGTAGGTATGCTTAATAAAGCAATTAATGAGTCAAAAGAACGAATTAGGGCAGCTTTTGCAAGTATTGGACTTAACTTAGTATTGAAGAAAAGGGTTACGGTCAATTTATCTCCCAACGGATTTATGAAAAGAAAGCAGTCACTTTGATTCAGCTATTACAATTGGTTTACTAATTGAAATGAATATTGTACCACAAGAAGTAAATTGATAATTTTATTGTTATGGGAGAATTATCATTGGATGACAGAATAGCAAGATACCAGAAGTTTTTACCTGCAGCTTAAAACCTAAGTTTTGGATAAGAACAGTTAAAGAAAGGGGTATTTAGAGATCTGAATAAGGTACTATATGTTTATTTT
>JALDTH010000072.1 GCA_030073355.1 Candidatus Midichloria sp.
AATAAACATATAGTACCTTATTCAGATCTCTAAATACCCCTTTCTTTAACTGTTCTTATCCAAAACTCAGGTTTTAAATGCCATTTTGAAATTAAATGCGCTTTTATACAGTACTCTAGAAGAAGTATAATGTTTATACAACCAGTAGTTATTTCTGGGTTGCTATCTTATAAATAATAGATAAAATAAATATTAGAATTCTAGGAGTAAGCTTTGGAGAGCTATAGATAATCTTCTTGTGATTTCAGTACAGTTGCTATAAATGGGCTTTTCTTGTAATCTGCATAGGATTTTTATAAATAAATTTTATATGAAGAAAAAATTAACATATTTTTGTCAAGACTGCGGAGCGCAGTGTACCAAGTGGCTTGGGAGATGCGAAGAATGTGGTGCATGGAATAGTATAGTTGGTGAAGAAGTTACGGTCAAAAAAGGCAATGCATTAAAGTTAGAGGGGACTATCGTCTCAACTTTGTCTAGCCCTATTACAGGTTAGATACCGGCATGAATGAGTTTAATAGAGTATTAGGCGGAGGCATGGTCAAAGGCTCAGCAGTGTTAATTGCAGGTGGACCTGGAATAGGTAAATCCACGTTATTGCTGCAGTTTGCGGCGTTGATATCGCAAAATTCTCGTAGTTGTTTATATGTAAGCGCTGAGGAATCCATTGAACAGATACAGATGAGGGCAGCAAGACTTGTTTTATTAGAAGCTAATGTTTTATTAATTTCCACTTCATCTTTAACGGATATATTGGATATCGCTAAAAAAGTTAATGATGTAGGAGTTATTATAATTGATTCTACTCAGACCTTGAGGAACTATTTAATCGATTCAGCGCCTGGTACTGTAACTCAGGTCAAGAGCTGTGCTGTGGAAATGATAGCTCATGCTAAAAAATCTGGAACGAGTTTAATTATAATTGGCCACGTAACAAAAGATGGACAAATAGCAGGCACTAATGTTCTAGAACATATGGTTGATACTGTAATATATTTTGAGGGAGACAGTACTCAACAATTTAGAATTATTAGAACTATTAAAAATCGTTATGGTCTAACTAATGAAATAGAGATTTTTGAAATGAGCAGCTTAGGATTAAATGAAGTAAAAAATCCTTTTACAATATTTATGCCAGCCTTAGGGCTTGAGACAAGTGGATCATGCATCTTTGCAGGTATTGAAGGTACGCGCCCAATTATGGTTGAAATACAGGCTTTGGTATCACAGTCTTTCTTGGCAACTCCAAGAAGATCTGCAGCTGGCTGTGGAGTTAATCGCCTTGCTATGATGATTGCAATACTTGGAGCTAGATATGGGCTTTCTATCAGATAAAGAGGTTTATTTAAACGTGGTTGGAGGGATGAAAATTACTGAACCCGCCGCTGATTTAGCAGTGATTACGGCATTAATCTCAGCTGCCTCAAACATTGTAATTCCAAGAGAGATGGTATTTTTTGGCGAAGTAGGCCTATCTGGCGAGGTTAGGCAAGTTATACAGTATGAAAGCCGATTGAATGAGGCAGCTATAAAGCTTGGAATTGAAAAAGCAGTTATGCCATCGGAACGAAAAGTATTAACTTGCAATATTAATAGATCTTGGATAAAGCACATTCTTGAGTTAAAAAAAGTAATCAACAATGGAGGAGATCATAAAAATGTACCTGTTAAAGGGTATTAATTATAATGCTTTAAATTATATAGATATAGGTGTGGTAGCTATTACTACTCTCTCTATAGTCTTTGGGATTCTTAGAGGGTTTATAATATCAGTAATCAGTTTGATAGGGTGGGTTGCCTCTATCATTATAACTTATCGGTATGCTCCTGTATTTAAAAAGATTTTAGCTGCCTATTTTCATTCAGAGACATTGCAACTAATTTTGAGCTATAGTGGTTTACTGATTGTGTGCTTAATGGCGTTTGCGATTTTAAATTCTCTTTTTTCTGCCATGACTTTAGGTATGCGAGGAGGGTTTTTTGATAGATTACTTGGTTTATTGTTTGGTTTGTTTAGGGGAGCGTTAATTTCTTCTTTTATTTTCATGTGTATTAATTTTAGTTTTGCATTTTTAGCTTCTAGCGATGAAACAGAAAAAGATGTTTTACCTGAGGTAGTAAAAAAAGCACAAACCTATAAGCTATTAAAAATATGGAACGCAGTGCTACTAGATTTTATGCCCTATGCTCTAGATAAAAGGTTAAAAAGTATTGCTATTGATACCTTTGTTGATAATGCAACAGATGATAAATTTGTAGGGGGCATGGTGAAAAAGATGTATCAAGATATGAGTGAGCTTGAGATTGATGAGATTGAAAGAGAAATTCAACAAAGGGGAATCTATCATGATGAGAAACAAGTTGCTAAAACGCAAAAAGGTGGAGAACAAAAGTTAGATCCAAAAAGCTTAGAAAAATTAAAAAGAATTGTTGATATTGAAGTGATGCCAGAATATGAATACTAATTATTCCTTAGGCATAGTGCTTAAAATATTAAACTTATTGTTGATTACAATATATTCCCTTTTATTAATTAAGTTTGGCCAAGGTTTTGCGGCATCTCAGTTTTGTTTTTTAATCGCCTCAATTGCTTTGGTTTTTTTGTTGCCAATAGTATCGTTCTTAAAAATAAACTTAAAGCTAACTAGGAAAGCTTTTAAGTTACATGTGTTACGAGCACTTTTTAATTGTGGAGGAATTATAAGCTGGGTCTCAGCGCTCAGACATATAAGTGCTAATAAAGCAACAGCTATTAGTTATACAATTCCTCTCTTTACTAGTTTACTAGCTTGGTTCTGTTGTGGAGAAAAACTAAATGTAAAATCATTAATAGGAATTTTCTTTGGAATCATCGGAACATTAATGGTACTAAGGCCGAGCTTTGATGTTAATGCTTTAGGGATATTATATGCAGCCTTTTCTGCTTGTATGTGGGCGTGTTATGATATCATCTGTAAAAAGCAAACAAAAACGGAACATTATTTAAAACAGGTTTTTTTTAACTTTCTATTTACTGCTTTGATTCTACTACCTTTGAGCATGTTAGAGTGGAAGGAAGTTATGATTCAAAATTTATTTGAGATATCTATAATAAGTATATTAAGTGCAACAAATGTAGTGATTTTGTTTTTAGCCTACAGATTAGCACCATTGATCTTGCTTATGCCTTTTAAGGCTTTTGTTTATGTCTATTGCAACCTATCTATTATTTGGAGAGGTATTAAAAATCGAAACAATTATTGGAATTTTGATAATTAGCACTTCAAGTGGGTTTATATTTTGGCAGCAATACAAAGGTAAAATAAAGTTATGAGTCTGCTTGTGTGAAACCTTCGATCCTGATTTGAATTTTCTTCAGTGAAGCTCCGTATCATCCAGGGGTTTATCCAATTCGCTTATTGTATAATCCAAAAGATATTTTTTCTACATTATTAATTGAGCGATAGCTCTTCGCACCTCAATTCTGTTTAAGGAGAGAATTTAACAGAAGGTTTAGCTGATTTGAGTCAATAAGCAATTAGAGATAAAGT
>JALDTH010000073.1 GCA_030073355.1 Candidatus Midichloria sp.
ACTTTTTTCTAGACTCTTGGCTTATGTCTTCAAACCCAACAAACCCTCTCTCTCATGGAAAAATAAACTCAAACCTATTTACTTCTTTTAGCGACTTACTTTTTGCATTATACATTTGCCTTTATTATCAAAGAATTCACTTGAAAGCTGTAAGAGGCGCTATCGGTCCGAACAATGGTGCGACTTAAGCTCCAATCATCGCTAGTTGTGCGACTTTACTGATAAACTTGAGAATTTTTTATGGCTTGCTCTATTCTCCTTCTTTAGTCATTCCAGCTTTGGTTAGAATCAACTCGACAATAGCCGCTCACAGCACCTCTTCACTTAATACATTTTGCTTCTTAAGATTCTCTGCAGTATTTAACATACTTATGTAATTAGAGTAAAATATTAATATTTGCAATAATTTAATATAATCAATAGATTGAATGTTGTGATTTTATTTATATCCTAATTGATAAGATTTTTATTTTTATATAGATATGGCGAAAATTATTTCGAGCTTGGTAAACCAAATAAAGCCCTCCTCTACACTAGCTATAACAGGAAAAGCAATGGCTATTAAAGCAGCTGGTATTAACGTTATTTCACTGAGTATAGGAGAACCAGATTTTGACACATAAGAGATAATATTAAGTTAGCAGCTATAAGGCAATTCAAAATGGAAACACTAAATATACTCCAGTTGATGGAACCCTAGCCCTTAAACAAGCGGTTCAAGATAAATTCGTCCGAGAAAATAATTTAAAATTTGATTTGGACCAAATCACAGTTGGAAGTGGAGCCAAGCAAGTTATTTTTAATGCCCTACTTGCTTCACTGAGCCCTGGAGATGAAGTTATAATACCAGCTCCTGGGGGTTTCTTATCCAGAAATGGTGATATTTGCTGGTGGAACTTCAGTGATAGTAGAATGTCTCATGTACAACGATTTCAAATTGCAGCCAGAGGACTTGGAAAAATCTATTACTTCTCGCACTAAATGGCTAATTTTAATTCTCAAAGCAATCCAACAGGTGCAGTTTATTCATCTCAAGAACTACAGAAAATTGCTAAAGTACTTTTAAAGCATCACCAAGTTTATATACTTTGTGACGATATATATGAGCATATAATATTTGACCAGTTTCAGTTTAACAGCCTGGCTACAATAGAACCAAAATTATATAATAGGATATTAACCGTCAATGGTTTATCAAAGGGGTATTCGATGACTGGCTGGAGGTTAGGATATATGCTGGTGGCCCTAAAGAACTTATCGCAGCAATGTCAACTGTTCAATCTCAAAGCACTTCAAATCCCTGCTCTATTAGCCAAGCTGCTGGAGTTGAAGCGCTCATGAGCCCACAAGAATTTGTAAAAGAAAAGGCTAATATATTTCAAAAACGTCGCGACTTAGTCTTGGATAGAATATCATATGCGACTTCTAAATCAAACCTGGTACCGCATTAAAGAGAATAAAGGAAGCGTGCGAAAAATTAATTTAGAAAGCAGGAATTGCTAATAAATGAAAAATGCAATAGAACAAATTAAAAAATATATATAAATGCCTAATATACTGGATATAGTAATAGAACCCAATCCATTGCTGCATAAAAAGTCGCTACCTGTTGATTCTATAGATAATAGCTTAAGAAGTTTTATGGATGATATGCTTGCCACAATGTATCATAATAATGGTATTGGTCTTGCTGCTGTTCAAGTTGGGGTTTTAAAAAAAATTATCGTTATAGATGTGGGTGAGGAATTCGCTAACAATGTACCAATGCCCCTTTTTATGATAAATGCTGAAATAATCAAAAGATCGGAGAATTTAGCAGAATTTAGAGAAGGATGCTTGTCAGTGCCAGGCTTTTTTGCAGAAGTAAGACGGCCTGCAGATATTACGGTAAAATTTATCAACTATGAGGGAAAAGAAGAAGAGCTTAACATTTCTTATGGTTTACTTGCGGTCTGTGTTCAACATGAAATAGATCATACTAACGGAATAGTATTTATTGATTACCTTTCAAAATTAAAAAAAGATTTTGCTTTAAAGAAATCACTAAAATTTCAAGAAAGGGCTTA
This sequence comes from Candidatus Midichloria sp., assembly GCA_030073355.1. Classification (GTDB taxonomy): domain Bacteria; phylum Pseudomonadota; class Alphaproteobacteria; order Rickettsiales; family Midichloriaceae; genus Midichloria. The sequence goes on from JALDTH010000073.1 coordinate 2,067, forward strand.
ATTCTTTGAAGATAGGTTTAGAGAATAAGTGCTTTAATATAATCACAAAGCAACTCAATATTTAAGGAGAAGGTTTCTTACATGCTTTAAAATCTGCTTGTGGTTACGTTCTTGCCAATAAAACCAGCTTGCTAGCAAGAACGTAGGATTTATTTATCGAGTCCAATCTTGGTTTAAGATTATAAGTTATGCCCTAGAGCTAATCCTTCATCTAAATCGAAGATAGTAATAGCTGAGCAACCACTATGCGCATCTTCTCCATGTCTACTATGAGGAATCCTTGCAAGCGCTGGCCATGGCTTACGCTGGTTCACACACTTCCTAGTGGTATCCACATAGTTTACAACTAAGAATTTAACTTGATTATTATTAAAGTAACACGACTCAACGTCACTAAACTTAATCTCTTTATTATTGCAAAAGAGAATGATTTTATCCTGTACACTATCAAAGTTTTTAATGAAACTAACCTTATAGAATTATACGTATTAGTTTAATTGTTTGAATGTTCCACAATAAAATGGCCTCAACTCGCTATACGGTGTATCCTCACAATTCTCGTAGGTACAGGAATTAGTGGTCGTTGTAGTCTGGGTTGTGGTTGACTCCGTCATTGTACTGCTAGTCGTGATTGAGGTAGAAAATATACTTGCCCGGCATAACTTCTGCCACTTAGATCAGCCCAAGGTGCACCAATAATCAGGTCAGCAGTGCTTGTAGTTATAGATAGGATAGCTCAAATATTCCAGTTGTTGTCATAAGTCATTACTACCTTTTGAAAGATTATTTATATTAAAGATCAACTATATTGATCACAAAGGTACTAACAGCATAGATATTGTATTTTAACGATTCCCTTAGCTGTCACGCTGTCAGCACATCAAACCATTTCGGGCTATAACAAGCTTGCTACTTAATTGCAACACATTTTCCATTTATGAACAAATATAAAATCAACCACGGCAAAACAATTGCACTCAAGCTCTCCAGTTCAATCTTAGGAGCGGCAATTACAAAAGTAGCAGAGACTATAAAGAGGCATTAGTAATATATCTTAACTGAAATTGTTCCAGTACTCGATAGATCAACAGAAGAAAGAAGGAAGTAGTAGTAATAAAGAGAGCGCAAAAGAAACCTGGAAGAACGACAAAAGTAAGTCATTATAAG
>JALDTH010000074.1 GCA_030073355.1 Candidatus Midichloria sp.
AAAGCATAGACCAACTTTGAGTATTTTACCTAGCCATTCCTTGAAATACTTTGTTTCTTGATATTCTCTTAGGATAAACAACACAAGCGACGTACCAACCGCTAATCAATTTACTATAAATTTCCTACAAAATAGATCTCTATGAAGATTTGATATCCCATTATCCCTTATTGCTTTGATATGATTTTTTGTTCCGTATCCTTTATTTTCATGCCAGCAATAATAGGGATATTGGTAGTGCAGTTCTTTCATAAGTTTATCTCTATAGCTTTTAGCGATAATGGAGGCCCCAGCTATGGACCTACATATTGCATCGCCATCAATTAAAAGCTCTACTGTTTTTCCAAGCTCTATCGACTCCTTAAGAGGATTTTGGTTACCATCAATTCTTATAAGGTGGTAATTTTTCTTTATTCCAGCTATAGCCCGACGCATCGCAAGCATTGTTGCTTGTAATATATTTAATTCATTTATCTCTGCAACTGAAGCAATTCCTATTGCATATGCAGAACTCTTTTTAATTTCCCCAGCAATAGAATTAATTTTATTTTTTGGAATTTTTTTTGAATCTTTGATTAATATATTTTCGTGACCATCAAGCAAAATAACTGCTGCAGCCACAACTGGTCCAGCAAGGGGGCCTCGTCCTACTTCATCAACCCCTAGAATTATCTTTTTATCCGTCATATTTTGGCGCTATGGTTGAACTTTTTAAGTAATAGTTTATGATATAATTTATATAAAGCTTACCTTATTGAAATGCTACATAAAAAATTTATATTATTTTTTGTATATTTATTTTTATTTAATAACTTTTGCTATGCTGACGATGTACCAAAGCTAGTTTCTCAAAAAGCACAGTTGAAAGAGCCTGTATAATTTGAGTTATCGCAAGAAAAAGATAAACTACTAATTGATCTAATAATAGAAGACGGTTATCACATATATTCTAATAAGAAAGGAGACATAGGCTACCCATTCCAGTTAACTCTTACTAATATAAGCAATTTAGCTAGCTATAAAGTTTTCTTTCCACAAGGACTTAGCTTAAAAAATGACCCACATCAAGGTATTAGTCACGTTTACGAGAAAGACTCTAGAATTATTATAGAGCTAACTCCTCTTGATCCACAAAAACTGATAGAAGTGCAATTAGATTTAGAATATGGGGCATGTAAAGATTTTTGTGCAATATTTAGCAAACAAATTGATTATACATTTGAACCGCAATTTGCCCAAAAACCCTTTTCTGCACACTTAAACGAATTACTTTTCATGGTGATATTTAGGCATACATAATAGGAGGATTATTCTTAAATTTCATGCCCTGTGTTCTTCCAGTACTTTCATTAAAAATTTTCGGTATAATAAGAAGCAAAAAATTTGCTAATACCAAAACGGAACTATTGTTTACTATAGCCGGCATAATCAGTACACTTGCAGTGCTTTCTATTATAGTGAGTGGTATCTTTAAGAAATTTAGGACATTCGGTTGGTTGGCTTTTGCTATTACCAAAAAAAAGTCATATGCAATTTTTATAATTTACTCAAGTATTGGATTTAGTATGACACTGCCATATATTCTAATGATCATTGCTCCTAATATACTAAAAATTTTTCCAAAACCTGGCGCTTGTATGCTAAAATTACAACTTATAGCAGCCATACTCTATCTCACCTATTAGAAGAAAATAGAATTGTATTATTGGATGTGACTGCCTCATGGTGCGTAAATTGTCATTATAATAAGTATTTTGTATTGAAACAGGAAGGTTTAATTGATTTCTTAGAAAGGCGTAATGTAGTTTTAATGCGAGCTGATTACACTACAAAATCAGAAGGAATTGCGCAATTAATCAAAGAACATAACCGCGTTGGCATACCGTTAAATATAGTGTATTGCCCAAAAACTAAAATAATTCTGCCAGAAATTTTATCACAAAAAGATATAGTAAGCGCAGTCAATCAGTGTAATTGAGAGAGATGTATACTTCCTTAGTGGAAAATGGCTTATTCCAAAGCCTACCGCTTGCGAAAGAGGTAATTAGCGTGCCTTGGGAGTTTTTTGGCGCGCCAACGGCCAAAAGGCTGCCAATTGCTCTCAGAGCAGCGAGAGGCTTTTTTCAATTCCTCATTTATAAGCAGTATATCTCCTTACTCAATTAAGGTTGTTTTGATGAAAATTGCTTCCCCTGAAAATTTACGTTGCATTATCAATAAAGCGCATTATCGTCTTGATATGGTGGTAACGAAGAAAGGAAAAAATGAGCGATATTTTTGCATTGGCGGCTAATTATAATGCTGGAAATAATACTGCAGATTTAGCGATAGGTGATTTTAATCATGATGGTAAAACAAGATATAACACTAATTTTGGTTCGGCTACAGTTTCAGTATTACTAGGAAGAGGAGATAGTACTTTTCGGTCTATTATATTTTATAATGATATCACGATAGGCGATTTAACCATGACGGTAAATTGGATATAGCTAACTTACCCTCATTTGGAGTAAGTAGGTTTGAGTTTATTTTTCCATGAGAGAGAGGGTTTGTTGGGTTTGAAGACATAAGCCAAGAGT
>JALDTH010000075.1 GCA_030073355.1 Candidatus Midichloria sp.
TTACAGAAGGATGGTTAATCAAGCATTCTATAAAAGATGATAGTAAAAAATAACTAGAAAACCAAGTTTAAGTATATCAGAGATAATGTCTTACTATAATTAAATAACGGTAATCAGTATGGGCTAGCCGTGATATAGATTTTCCTCAGCTATGTTTTTTATTTATTACTGCAGCCCAAAAATTGCCGACACTTTTCCAGGTATAGGTTGAGTGGTAATCTGCTTTAATAGGCTGTTCAATAGTGATTCTCTCTTTAAGCAAGCTAATTTTGACTTTTTTCATGCTTCTATCCTAATATTTGATAGTGCGAAATTTAGAGTAAATATTGAGATCAAAGTGCTTATTTTCACCACTGTTTTCATAAAAAAACGCCACATGTTCTAATAAGGATAATTTTATATTTTCTGATATTAAAATATATTAGGTGGTTCAAGACCTTGCTTGGAATTCAATAATAAGCAATTGAGGAGTAGGTAACTTGCTGAAAACTAGTGAGATTGATGAGCCTATAGTTATTTATTTTTTTAATTCTGTTATCAAAGTGAATCGTTGAGATACCAATTATCTTTGTGAAGGGTTGAAGGTTTTATTGGCAATTCTATTATATATGGTATAGTGTTAACCACAGTTTTTAAACGATTTCGTGATCAATTTTTCTATTCTTTCAATGTATTGTTTAATATATTGCTAGAAATTCCATCAATCACAACCTGTGTCATCTGTTAACCTCTTTTTATTAATTAAGATTATAAAATCTACTATTTCTGTATTTACGCAAGCAGAATCTGAAAATAACTCCTAACATTGCTGCGAATGGTACTGATATCACCACTCCAAAGAAGCCCACTAAATTCCAGCCTACGATAAGGCTGAATATTATCCATACTGGGTGTAAACCAACATTGATTCCAACAAATTTAGGAGTCAAAAACATACCTTCTAATAACTGTCCAAGCAACAATAAGATAATCAATCCCACAAAATGATAATCAAATCCAAATTGGCTTACAGCAATTAATAAACATAAAATAGTTGCAGTTAATGAGCCAAGGTATGGAATAAAAATCAACGTGCCGAAAAGTACTCCAAGTCCTAGCCAATAATTTAAATTGATTAAGAAAAAAGCAAAAGAATAATAGACAGCTAAAATTGAGCAGACAACAATCTGACCTCTAAAAAATCCAATCAATACGTTTTGCATATTTCCTAATAATTCTTTAGCTTCTTTTTGGTATTTTATCGGAATAACAGAATAAATAATTTGTTTAATTACCCTGCTATCTTTTAAAAGATAAAAAGTTACAAAAGGAGTGATGATGATAAAAGACAGGGTATCGGCGGCTATAGATCCAGAACGTACCATACCCTTTAAAATAACTTTAATGGTGTCAGTTAATTGTCTAGCGATATTATTGAGCTGGTTCTGAAATTGTTCTTTTATTTGTGGAGAAAGGGCATTAAGCTTAGTTAGAAAAGACAAAAATTTAGCGTTTAAAGAAGGTTGGTTAGAAATTAGCTGAGAAATTAGCTGGGAAATTAGCTGAGAAATTTGATAATATACCAAAGGGCCGAGTATTGATAAGATCAAAATTACAAAGGCTATGCAAAGTGTAACAGTAAGAAAACTAGCAGAACCATATTTTACTTTGAATGTTTTGATCATCCACTCCATAAATGGAGAAAGTGCATAGGCAAAGCATATAGCGGCCAAAAAAGGAGCAATTATACTATAGGAGAAATATAGAGCTAAACAGATTATACCAATAAATGCTGAAATTATAATTGTGATCATAAGTTCTACCTTAAAGTTATCTCTTCTCCATTAACGCTTTTAATTTTAACCCCGTTATTTAATTGCCAAATTGCATATGAGCCATTTTTTAAAATCTCATTATAGCAGCTATCATTACATTTTAGATTGCTTATTGTCCTTTATATTTATAAATAGATCTACATCATTTTTACAGACTTTGTGTAAAAAATTTTCATCACGCAGTATAGCGTTAAATCCATTAATATTGGCAAGCATTTTTATTGCATATGCCTTTCTCATCTAATTCCAGTATGTTTTCTGCACCCACTGCTTCTTTCCGAACTGTTTGTAGATATCTCTCGTTAGCTCTGGAAGAAAACATTAAGTCGACTTTCTCATAAAGCGCAAACAATTTACCAGAATGAGATAGAAGGTTTAGGAGGTTCTTCTTAAGTGAGATGTACTACACCTAACGTAATTAAAAGGAACGTACTTTTGCAAGATTACAGAAGGATGGTTAATCAAGCATTCTATAAAAGATGATAGTAAAAAATAACTAGAAAACCAA
>JALDTH010000076.1 GCA_030073355.1 Candidatus Midichloria sp.
ATCTCTAATTGCTTATTGACTCAAATCAGCTAAACCTTCTGTTAAATTCTCTCCTTAAACAGAATTGAGTCTTAAAGCTATGATGTAGAGGGCCTCAACACAATGATCACAAAACATGGACCATGTTGCGATGCATCCCCATAGCAAACTTTAATTTGCTTCAACTAGGTGCCATATCAGGAGATAGTAAAATATTCAAGAGATTATTAGATTGTTGCAGCAAGGACCCTATTAATATTAATAATTAATTAATATCTTTGCTTAAGTTCGCCCTATAATGATATAAGATTTCCATCCTTATAATTTTGATGATTTATTGACTCTAGTGCTATAATATACGTTTATAAAACAACTGCTTAAAAAATATGATTTGTACGATCCTTGGCTGTGGCGGCTCTTCTGGTGTGCCTGAAATAGGATGTGATTGTTTCACCTGCGTTTCTTCTAATCCAAAAAATAGAAGATTACGCTCATCGATTCACATACAATCCAAAACTACTTCCGTGTTGGTCGACACCTCGCCCGACTTTAGACAGCAAGCTTTAGCACATGGTATAAGACATTTAGATGCCATATTGTATACTCATGATCATGGTGATCACATTTGTGGAATTGACGATACAAAAAGTTTTGCAAGAAACGGCCACACAATTCCAACTTTTTTAAACCAATCTACTTATAGTACTTTACTCCAAAGATTCCCTTATATATTTAGACAGACATCGCTCCTATATCCAGCCAGGCTGCAAACTAATGTCTTAGAGTATGACAAAGATTTTCAAGTGGGTGACATCAATATAATTTCCTTCCCGCAAGTCCATGGCAAAATTGTTTCAACAGGTTTTAGATTTGGAGAGCTTGCATATTCAACTGACCTAAATTATTTACCCCCTAAAGCAGTTGAAGCGCTGACTGGCATTAAAATTTGGATCGTTGATTGTTTACGCTACGCTTGGGCGCCAACTCACTCATATCTTGAAAGGACTATAAGTTGGAGTAATAAGATTAAACCAGAATTGACCATTCTAACACATATGGCGCATGATATAGAATATGAAGAACTTAGAAAAATACTGCCACACAATATGATTCCCGCATTCGATGGCTTAAGAATTAACTTTAATTAAGCTTATTGTATCCATTGCGTGGTTGCGTATAGCTAAAGTATTAATTTGAACTTGTGGTGCAGAAAATGAGCAAGGCACAGTTTAAATTATCAAGACAGCTATATTAAAATTCTTCATATATATGATATAATAACCAAACTTAAGTAATAGCAGTTATAAAATGGAAAAGATTATCCCTAGAGTAGATTTAGCTTTCAAAAAGATCTTTGGTGTTGAAGAAAATAAGGACTTATTTATCTCTCTAATTAATTCTATTGTCTCACAAGAAGATCAAGTAGAAGATGTAACTCTCCTTAATCCCCTTATACCTAAAAATTTCAAAAACGATAAAATATCTATCTTAGATATAAAAACTAAAGCAGTACCAGTAACCTATTAATATAGAGATTCAGATTACTGATGAAGCTGATTATGACAAAAGAGCGCTATATTATTGAGCTAAGCTACATACTGAGCAACTAAAGAACATATTTTAAATTTCATCTCTATTGTCTATGAACAGAAATACCATGATGTATTCCATATCACTGAAAAGAATAGAGGCATACCACACTTCAAGGATTCAGAGTTACATACCATAGAGTTAAAGAAATTCAGTGCTAATGGTAATGAAAAGTTATCATATATAATAAAGGAAATTAGAACTTCCTTGGATATGTTGGCAGCATTTTAACTATGCACGATCTACTTAATAAAGATAATTTACCTAGAGAGTTAGATAATGTAATCCTTAAGAAAGCGCTCACTGTATGAACTTTACCAATGAAGAAAGAGAGTTTTATGAAGATCATCTCAAGTGGCTTAGAATAGAGTCTAATACCCTTAAAAAAGTTTAAGACAGAAAAGTAGGGAGGGGCAGAGCTGAAGGAAATAAAATAAAGCTATAGAAGTAGCCAGACAAATGTTAGATAAAAAACAAGATATTAAAACCTTATAGCAGACGTTACTGGTCTTATATTAAGAGATATTCAAAGCATAAAGCAAAAAATACAGGCGTGTCTGTTTGATATTCGCAATACAAAACTGACTTTGGGTATCCAGAACACAGTATATCTTATAATGACCTCAGTTTGGAGTAAGTAGGTTTGAGTTTATTTTTCCATGAGAGAGAGGGTTTGTTGGGTTTGAAGACATAAGCC
>JALDTH010000077.1 GCA_030073355.1 Candidatus Midichloria sp.
AAGCGTCATCATAGATGCTAGTTTCCTTTGCCTCTGTGAGTCCGTTTAAGGATCTTTGATACCTGAATTGTTAAAATTCCTTACAATAGATATTGGTTATGAATTTGGTATTAATAAAAAAGTATTGCTTAGTGAAATGCATAATACCAATGAGCTGAAAGGTATGAAGATTCTAAAGCAAACTCGGTTATCAATTTCTCATGTTACTGAGGTGGTAAGATATTAGAAATCGCTTTTTAGTTAAAGATAAATTGCTAAAGCTAATATCTCTTGTTGACAAAAGAACCTTCTATATGCATAATCAGTCTCGTTTTAAAAAATTGATGAATATTTATGTCTTATACAGCTGGTACATTTTTTGCAAACCCATCTTCTGTTAAAAAAAAATGGCTTTTAATTGATGCAAAAGATATGGTTTTAGGTAGACTTGCTGCAAAAATTGCAAGAATGTTGAGAGGAAAGCATAAACCTTATTATACTCCGTTTATTGATTGCGGAGATAATATTGTTGTTATTAACGCTGCTCAAATTAAGTTAACAGGTAAAAAATTAGAACAAAACAAGTTTTATTGGCATACAGGCCATCCAGGGGGAATAAAAGAAAGAAGTTTTGGGCAGATCATTCAAGGGAAGTATCCTGAAAGGTTACTAAAAGATGCGGTTAAACGTATGATGCCAAAAGAAAGCCCGTTAGCTCGCAAGCAGTTTAAGAACCTTTATGTATATGCGGCAAGTGCTCATAAGCATGAGGCTCAACAACCATCTTTAATAGATGTCCGCTAATTTATTTTGATAAAGTTATATATGGTGATACAATCAATGATTGTAATAAAAAAATCCCACTCTGGTAAGTCTAATCTGTTGCGTTTTTATGGAACCGGAAGGAGAAAAGAAGCAACAGCTAAATGCTGGCTTTCTCCTGGTTCTGGTAGAATAATTGTGAATTCTAAAGAGGTTGAACATTATTTTGCAAGACCAGTTTTGAGAATGATAATTAATCAGCCCTTTGCTTCAACTGCGACTTTAGGGAAATTTGATGTAATTTGTAATGTAATTGGTGGAGGTCTTTCTGGGCAGGCTGGAGCTGTAAGACACGGTATTAGCCGGGCTTTAGATAAAGCAGACCCGAATTTACATAGTATATTGAGATCTGGAGATTTCTTAACTCGTGATAGTAGAGAAGTTGAACGTAAAATGTATGGACATAAAAAATCCAGGAAATCATTCCAGTTCTCCAAGAGATAGATTAACTGCTTTTGCTCTGAAGCCCAATTTTTAAAAAATTGGGCTTTTTTATCATGCTCTTTACAAGATGACAGAAGACAGTACATGTTTTTTCATTGCAAACTCTAGCTCCTAGTACTTTTCCAAGTTTCCTATCTTCTATGACAACTTTTCATCAACTATCCTTGAATCAGCGAGAAACTTAATGTTCTATTTGTCAGGTGTTTTTCTAGATAAATTAGAATCTTGTCACGCAAACAATGAAATGATGTTAAAATGTTATTAATAATTATCGACATAAATTAATAACAGCTGTATTCATTACTAGGTGCACTTTTAAAAATGGCGCTATCTATGGATTTTAGCTTGAAATTTTAAAGACTAGGTGATCCTTAGCTAATAGGTGAAGTTAAGAATTTAGGTGTATACTGGGTATAAATAAGGTATTGGTTTATTTAATAGTAGATTCAGTTGGACTAAAGAAGGTGAGTGACGAATGAAGCCACCCACGCTCGATTGATTGGAGAGAAGTCGTATATCTAATTTTATAAAACACTGACTTTTTATTTATCAATCGTATAAGAGGCATGCTTTTATTCTATGGAGTATAGTAAATGCAGTACAATTTCAGCGTCACTATAGGCAATGGCTACAGTAAGATAGATATATTATAACCAATTCCGGATTAAGGATAAGGAGAGAATTTAACAGAAGGTTTAGCTGATTTGAGTCAATAAGCAATTAGAGATAAAGTATACAAAAACGTTAG
>JALDTH010000078.1 GCA_030073355.1 Candidatus Midichloria sp.
ATGTCTTCAAACCCAACAAACCCTCTCTCTCATGGAAAAATAAACTCAAACCTACTTACTCCAAACTGAGATTAAATTAATAGAATCTCTGATTCTAGTTAATTTTTGGAATTCTACAGCTAGCAGGCGCGTCGTAACCCACCGGTCCTAATCCTTTCTGCATCAGTTCCAATTAAGTTCCAGTGAAACTTTTGATTTTGAGTATTTGAGTGGTAAAGAATACGCTGTTGCCAAAAGCTCCAAAAGATTTTTATAAGAAATTTCTTGTTTTTTCATGACTTGCCTCTACAAAATTATTATTAACATAATGAGAATAAAAAGTATTTAAAGTCAACAGGTTACTTTTTAATAGCAACTGTTAATCCTGAATCAGTAGGCAACATTATTGTTTGAAATAACTGACTATCTGCAACCTTTCTATTGAATTTTTGCATACTTTCCCACATTAAGCTCCCATGTTTATCCTGGGGCCGCTCTTTATACACACTATCGAAAAGCAAGGTATTATCAGCAATTACCAGTCCCCCTGTTCTTAAGATATCCATAGATTCACTCAAGTACTCATAATATTCTGATTTATTTCCATCAATAAAAATAATATCGGCTCGTTCTAAGCCTTTTCTTGTGCGTAAAAAAGTAAGTGCATCTATATTAAACAGCTCAATTTTCTCTCTTAAGTTATACTTTATTATATTTTCCTGAGCAATATTAAAGGATTGAATATTTTTTTCAATAGATAAGACCTTGCCCCCTTTCGTAAGTCCCCCTGCCATATAGGCAGTGGAATATCCAACAAACGTTCCTATCTCTAGAATTAACTTAGCTTGTATGAATTGAGTAAAGAACTTTAAGATAGCACCTTCGAAAGGGCTAACCTGTATGTGAGCTTTATTTTTTGGTGCAGATTTTCTAATAGCCCTTAAGACTCTGCTCTCATACCCGTATAAATCATTTATATATTTAATTTTTTCTGATTCAGAATGTCTCACATCAAGGATTGCTACCTTTCAAAATATTCTTTTTCTCAAAATATCCATACCCTATTGCAAAAATCATTTTTATTATATATACAGTTTCTATGTAATTCAATTGGGGTGTCGCCAAGTGGTAAGGTAACGGTTTTTGGTACCGTCATTCGGTGGTTCGAATCCATCCACCCCAGCCAATTTTAAATTACTTTCTGAGGTTTAAAGCGAAGTATTTGTCTTCAAATTGCTCCTTTAACAGATCGGTTCCTACTTCTAGTGCTAAAAAGTCTTATTTAGGACTTCCACTTCTGCTCTCAAATTAATTTTAATTTCCTTTCAGGACCTGCTGCCTTTCTTTATCTTCAGTATCAAAATAATCTAAATATTGATCAACCGCAGGGGTCACAAAGAATTAAAAAAACCCGTGCTAAACACTATAATTAATCGAAAATTGGAGTTTTTCTTTTGGCTTTTATTCCAAAAAGATTGCCCCAAAATTAAAATTATGAAACTCTGGCCCTACCTGTACGACATCTAATATAATAGAATTTAGCATAAATAGCTCGATCAGAAAACCATATGCAGGGCTGATTGTAATACTAGCTTCAGAACTGTTAATGAGTTATCAATAATTGAGCTAATACAAAATGTGCCAGGAGATATCTTTCTTATATGAAGATTCGAATTAATACCATATTCAAGTGCCGCGCTTTTAATCTGCTTTTTTTCCTCTTTATGAAAGGCTATACTTCATTATCTGGTAAAGAACAGTACATTTAGAATCACTTGGATTATAATAAAAACCCTCAGTTCTAAATAAAGTAATTTTAAAAAGAATACCTGATATGGTTTTAAAAAAGCAGGACAACCATTT
>JALDTH010000079.1 GCA_030073355.1 Candidatus Midichloria sp.
AATTATGGTAAAGGAGAAATTTGTAAGAAATAAACCGCATGTGAATATGGGGACTATAGGTCACGTAGATCATGGTAAGACAAGCTTAACAGCAGCACTAACCAAGATGTTTGGAAAGTTTGTTAAGTATGACGAGATAGATAAGGCGCCAGAAGAGAAGGCAAGAGGGATCACTATTAACTCAGCCCACGTTGAGTACGAAACAGAAAACAGACACTATGCACACGTTGACTGCCCTGGGCACGCAGATTATGTAAAAAACATGATTACGGGAGCGGCTCAAATGGATGGAGCTATACTCGTAGTTAGTGCGGCTGATGGTCCTATGCCACAGACTAGGGAGCACATCTTGCTCGCTCGCCAGGTTGGTGTACCTGCTCTCGTAGTATTCCTGAATAAGGTGGACATGGTAGATGATCCAGAGCTACTAGAATTAGTTGAAATGGAAGTGAGAGATCTATTAAATCAATACGGGTTTCCAGGAGATTCAATCCCAGTTATCAAAGGGTCAGCATTAATGGCGTTGGAAGGAAAGGATCCAGCTCTTGGAAAAGAGGCGATTAAGGAATTAATGAAGCAAGTTGATGAGTATATTCCACTACCTATTCGTAGTGTGGATAAACCATTCTTAATGCCAGTAGAAGACGTATTCTCAATATCAGGAAGAGGAACAGTTGCGACCGGTCGTGTAGAACAAGGGGTTATTAAGGTAGGAGAAGAGGTTGAGATAGTGGGCCTGAAAGCACGGAGTAGCAAGACTACATGTACTGGAGTGGAAATGTTTAGAAAATTGCTTGATCAAGGAGAGGCTGGAGATAACGTAGGATTATTATTAAGAGGGATAGAGAAAGATCAAATAGAAAGGGGGCAGGTATTAGCTAAACCTGGAACAATTAAGCCTCATAAGAAATTCAGAGCAGAAGTATATATCTTGAAGAAGGAAGAAGGAGGAAGACATACACCGTTTGTGAGCAATTATAGACCACAGTTTTACTTCAGGACTACCGATGTTACAGGAACTATCAACTTGAAAGAAGGGGTAGAGATGGTAATGCCAGGAGATAATACTGAGATCACGGTTGAGTTAATTTCACCTATTGCGATGGATAAGGGATTAAAATTTGCGATTCGTGAAGGCGGCAGAACTGTCGGCGCTGGCGTTGTTGCAGAAATTATTGAATA
>JALDTH010000007.1 GCA_030073355.1 Candidatus Midichloria sp.
ATTTTTTACTATCATCTTTTATAGAATGCTTGATTAACCATCCTTCTGTAATCTTGCAAAAGTCATCAATAAAACAATGTAATATAGGTCTCAGCTTTTGTGGTGAAATACCAGATGTAGATAGGTTGCCTTACTTCTGCTTTAAAATCAATAATTTTACCTCATCCTTTATCCACAGGCAATCCATATAAAGGTGAACTTTCCTACACACTTTGGTCTTTTCTATATATGTGCATAGTCTGTCGATCTCTAGGGGCCTCGACACATCCTTAAGTTAATTTATGCTGTTGCAGCTTTTATCCAATTTTTCTTGTATATAGCGCTTCCAGTATTCGATCATGAAAATACTTGGCTGTCCAATCAGTCTTTCTAACCTTCTCAGTAATTCTTTTTGCAATTCTTGCATCTATACTCCTGTTATCCGTATACCACACCATGCCTACCCGCTCACCAAGGCCACAATATTTTTACTACGAAGACATCACAATCTCTTATTGCTATATAGTAATTATTAAGCAATGCAAGTAAAGACAGAAATATTGCTATATAATACACTATACAGAAATTATATTTTATTTTGAAAGATACTCTTGATATTAAGAGAATCAGTAAAAGTAAAATTACAAGACAGCGGTAGTTGAGTGCATCAAAGAAAAATGTACTTATGTACTTAATTGTCTTTAGGAGGTAATCCAGCCGCAGGTTCCCCTACGGCTACCTTGTTACGACTTCACCCCAGTCATCGACCTTACCGTGGTAAGCTGCCTCCTTGCGGTTAGCGCACCTACTTCAGGTAAAACCAACTCCCATGGCGTGACGGGCAGTGTGTACAAGACCCGGGAACGTATTCACCGCAGCATGCTGATCTGCGATTACTAGCGATTCCGACTTCATGCACCCGAGTTGCAGAGTGCAATCCGAACTGAGGTGGCTTTTATAAGATTTGCTCCAGGTCGCCCTATTGCTTCTTTTTGTCACCACCATTGTAACACGTGTGTAGCCCAGGCCGTAAGGGCCATGCTGACTTGACGTCATCCCCACCTTCCTCCGGCTTATCACCGGCAGTTCCCTTAAAGTTCCCGACATTACTCGCTGGCAACTAAGGATAAGGGTTGCGCTCGTTGCGGGACTTAACCCAACATCTCACGACACGAGCTGACGACAGCCATGCAACACCTGTGATGATTCGGCTGAACCGACTAGCTGCTTTCGCAGCCATATGATCACCATGTCAAGGCCTGGTAAGGTTTTTCGCGTAGCATCGAATTAAACCACATGTTCCACCGCTTGTGCGGGTCCCCGTCAATTCCTTTGAGTTTTAATCTTGCGACCGTACTCCCCAGGCGGAGTGCTTAATGCGTTAGCTGCGACACTGAGACTTAAACCCCAACATCTAGCACTCATCGTTTACTGCGTGGACTACCAGGGTATCTAATCCTGTTTGCTCCCCACGCTTTCGTGCAACAGCGTCAGTGACTGTCCAGATAACCGCTTTCGCCTCCGGTGTTCCTCCTAATATCTACGAATTTCACCCCTACACTAGGAATTCCGCTACCCCCTACAGTACTCAAGCTTAGTAGTTTCAAAAGCAATTCTTAGGTTAAGCCCAAGGCTTTCACTTTTGACTTACTAAGCAGCCTACGCACGCTTTACGCCCAATAATTCCGAGTAACGCTAGCCCCCTTCGTATTACCGCGGCTGCTGGCACGAAGTTAGCCGGGGCTTTTTCTGTGGGTACCGTCATTATCTTCCCCACTAAAAGAACTTTACAACCCGAAGGCCTTCTTCATTCACGCGGCGTCGCTGGATCAGGCTTACGCCCATTGTCCAATATTCCCCACTGCTGCCTCCCGTAGGAGTCTGGACCGTGTCTCAGTTCCAGTGTGGCTGATCATCCTCTCAGACCAACTAAAGATCGTTGCCTTGGTGAGCCATTACCTCACCAACTAGCTAATCCTGCATGGGCTCGTCTTGCAGCGATAAATCTTTCACCTCTCGGCTATATGCGACATTAGCAATTGCTTCCAACTGTTATTTCGCACTGCAAGGTAGATTCCCATGTATTACTCACCCGTCTGCCACTAGCAGATTCTGCATTGCTACAGCTCTTGCTCGTTCGACTTGCATGTGTTAAGCACGCCGCCAGCGTTCACTCTGAGCCAGGATCAAACTCTCATATTTTGTCCTGAACAACTCAAATTACTGACTTGCTACTAATAACAATAGCATGTAATTTGAAAAAAATTTTCTTACATACCACTGTCTTGTAACTTCACTATTTACTTTTTCAAAAGAACTTTTGCCTTAGATGAGACTTTGTTTCCCTTCTTTGGCGTGAGGGAATTTATAAATTATCTCTCCTTGCCTGTCAAACGCTTTTTTGGTAAATATCTCGAATAATTTTCAACACAACTAATTTTTACTCATAATATGCAAGTAGTGGAAATTTTGCTGCCGATTAGAGGTAATAAAACTTTTGCTTATCAAACCTCGAGTTCTGTTGAAAAGGGACAATTTGTTTTAGTACCTTTCCGCAATAAAAAATTGCTTGGCATAGTGTGGCAAACCACTTCCCAATTTAAAAAAGATTCAATAAAAGAAATTATTCAGATTTATGAGTATAAATTAAAAGATTCATTCTTAGAATTTTTAAAGGGTGTTGCTGAATATAATATGATAGAATTAGGGATTGTGCTGAAAATGACTATTAATGCTTTCAGCGTAAGAGAAAGTTCTAGTTATATCCATCAAGCAAACTGCCCTTCCCCTATTTCTCTATCAGAAGAACAATCTAATGCTTTCAAGGCTTTATTAAGGAATGCAAAGGACAGCTTAGTATCAGTTATAGAAGGAATCACAGGATCCGGCAAGACCTTAGTATACTTAAAATTAGTAGAAGAATTAATAAAAGATGGTGGCCAAGCCCTAATATTGTTACCAGAAATTGCACTCACTACACAAATTATGCAGAGATTCACCGAATTGCTACCTCAAACCACTGTACTGCAATGGCACTCCGGGCTTACTCCAAAAAAGCGGCAGGAATTGTGGCAAACCTCATTAAAAGGAGGAGACGTTATAGTAATAGGGGCACGCAGCGCATTATTTCTGCCCTTCACTAACCTTAAAGTACTAATTATAGATGAGGAACATGATTCATCTTTTAAGCAAGAAGAAGGAGCGATATACAATGCAAGAGATATGACAGTTCTAAGAGGTAAAATTGAGAATATACCCGTGGTACTTTCATCAGCTACTCCTGCAATCGAGACTATATATAATTATAAAATTGATAAATATAAAAAAATCCAACTTAATTCTAGATTTAGTGGGGTGCTTTTACCTGATATCAAAATTATCGATATGGTAGAAGAAAACTTACCAAAAAATCAATTTATATCTTCTACATTAAGGCAGGCTTTAGAAAACAATCTTAACAACGCAAAACAATCCTTAATTTTCTTAAACAGAAAAGGCTATGCTCCTATCACTCTATGCGCTAAATGCGGCACTAAATCTTCTTGTCCACACTGTAGCTCTTACCTTGTTTTTCATAAGAACAAGTCTTCACTCGAGTGCCACTACTGTGGTTATAAAACCAATGTTATAACAGAATGTAGCAATTGCCACTCTAAAAATATAGTTTTTTTTGGTCCAGGAGTAGAAAAAATAGAGGAAGAATTAAACAAGCTGTTTCCTGCGGCTAGTTTAGCAATTGCTACCAGTGAAACTATAGCTAATCAAAAATCAGCAGCTGAGCTATTAAAGAAAATTAGTAACCATGAAATAGACATAATAATTGGAACCCAAATTTTAGCTAAGGGACTAGACTTTAAATTATTACAACTAGTTGGAGTTATTGATGCCGACTGCAACTACACAAGCGGTGATATCAGAGCACATGAAAGGATGCACCAGCTCTTGAGCCAAGTGGCTGGTAGGGCAGGACGTGCTAACGAACAAGGGCAAGTATTTTTACAAACTTATGAGCCCAATAATCATATTTTACATAGTATAATTAACAATAACCAGAATGCTTTCTTTGAAGCAGAACTACACGATAGAGAAGCTTCAAATACCCCTCCTTTTAGTAGAATTGCTATCATTACCCTCTCTTGTCGTCAAGAAAATAGGCTCTTAGAGTTTGCTTATAAGATGTCTGATACAATGCCCAATCTAGAAAACTTAACGGTATTAGGCCCATCTTCAGCGCCTCTATCTTTATTAAGAGGGAATTATAGATATAGATTTATATTAAGAGCTAAGAAAAATATTTCTATACAAAAAATAATTACTCATTGGCTAGCACAAGTTGATGCGCCTCATTACATTAAAATAAAAATAGATATAGATCCTTACAACTTCAGCTAGACTAATTACAAACTCTATTTGCTAATTATTCTCGGGAGCTATAGTTAGTTCACTATAATTTACCAAAATCCTACTAAACCTTAGGTTTATTTTTTTGACAAATTCAATGGATTCTTCTTATAATTTAATTATTAATTAAGATGAAAATTTAAAGCTCTATATGAAAAACCAACCAAGAAAACCCGCTGTTGATAGAAACATTTCAAATCTTCCGCTAGCAGATCATCCGGCGCATACTCAAATTCATGATAGATTATTAGCAAACCAACAATCTGATGAACAAGAAGTCTCGCTTTATCTTCAACATATAGGAAGTAACAAACTTACTAAAGAAACATAAATTAGCCAAGGCAAGTACACTGAAGCTATCGATAAACTTGAGGAAGTCAAAGATTTAGCGATAGGAGTAACATGGACAAAAAACACTCATTAAGATTAGGGTAACAAATGAATTAATCAAGATACATGCCAAGAAAGATGATAGGTATATTAGCCCTGAATTGCAGAAATACAATGAAGCAGTAACAGAGAAAATACGCAAAATCACCTCAAATATTACTACAGGCGATGGAAACCCTGATAAAACTCCTGCCTTTAACTACGCAAACTTTCATAGAGATATAAGAGCAGTGTTAAAAGATACTAAAGCAGTAAAGTTTGGTAAGGATGATGCTATAGAAAAAGCTGGATCGATTCTGCAAGTCATGGATAAACAGTACCGTGTTTCTACTATTACTCAAGAAAAAGATGCTAAAGAACGACCTATTTATGTTAGCAAATCGCAGCTCTTAGCACTTGGCGCTAATGATCCTCAAAGTTGTATGTATAAGGCAGTCGCTGCAGCTGAAGGAACAAAGTATAAAAAATCTGGAGGGCGAGGAGCCGAAGGATTAAAAAACCAACAGTCAGTGAAATCCCTAAACTGGTAACAGTATGGTGGCGCTAATAAGAGTTTTAACTAGCAAAGTCTTGCTAGAAATTGCCGAAGGAAGAAAAACTATTCCCTATTTTTCAAGCTGCCTACCAGGCCTTAAAGTTCCTAGCAAAGTTATTGAAAGCGTATACAGTATACAACTAGAATACCAATCTGAAAAACTTGCCTCTGCCGAAGTATTTTCTACCGCTGGAACCGCAGCACAAAAAGTAGTTACAGACGAAGGTAACAGAATACGAAGTGGTAACCTAGTAAGAAAGTTTTTTAAAGAGCACAAATACAAACAAGATACTGTGTATCAAACTGAAACAAATATTGCTCACTTACAAGCTATCGTAGGAGAAGGTAAAAAGTTAGAGATCAAAACTGTAGGAGAAGATAGAGAGTCAATTAATAAAGCTCTCAAAAAAGCAAAAGATCGCGCTGCAAAAAAACAGTTATAGAAGATAAAGATAATTTTCTTAACACCAATAAGAGTAAATTAAAATTAACAAAAGAATAATTAAAATTAACAAAAGAATAATTAAAATTAGGAAGAGCAGCTGAAATTTTTGGTAGAGGCGGCCAAGCACAATATGAAAAAGTCAATAAAGAATTAGAAGATTACCTAGCTTCTAACCCAGAATCAGCGAAAAGTATTGCTGAGATAAAATACCTGGTAGATGCTAAATATCGTAATAGAGCTAAGCTTTTCGGCAAAAAACCTACAGAAGCAGAACAAACAGTAGATACACTAGTAGCTAGATTTATTAATAAAAAAGATGACGACACTGTACTAGTTTTAAATTCTTCTGAAGCCAGCGTGCTCGATCTTACCAAAGTTGACTCTAAGGCACTGCAAGAAGCTATGTTCGTCAAAGAAGGTATTACATAAGAAAAAACTAAGGAGGAAAATAGAAAGACCTCAATAAAAGCAAAGGCTATGGAATATTTAATCAGTATACTAGGAGCGCATGGCCATAAAAAGATATGCCGGAGATGAAAAAGGCATCTGATAGAAAGCATAATAAATTAGGCAAGTTCAATATACTTTCTAGATTCCTCCTTAAGACAGTGCTTGGCCTAGGTAAGCTTGTTGTGGATATTGTCATGATTTTTTTTAACTATGTATCAGACCTTATATTTCCACAACCGTTAGACTATGGAGAGGGCAGCTACAAAGAATTAACGAGTAATAGACCATAGGTTAGTTCTAGAACCGCTGAAATGATCTTACAACGCATCACTTTCTTCATATAACTAGAGAATTCTATGTCAAATTCTACATCAATGTCATCTTCAGAGCTTGCTAAAAAAGACCCAATAAATTTGTCAGCTGCCGAACCTCAAATACTAAATACTAACCTGCAAGCAGCGAAAACTCAGAGCAGTCCATTGCGCACTGCACCGAAACAAGCTTCTGCTCAAAAGCCTGCAGGCTATGACTATGATGAAAGGCTTTTAATTCTTTCACTTTCAGCGAAAAACATACTCCTAGCGCTTACTATGAAAAATTAAATCCCTTCAGCGATAATCACATTCCAGATCATAGTTATGATGAAAAGCTGAATCCTTTTAGTGAGGAGTATACATCAACCGTGACCAATCAAAAACCTAACACAAACCAAGCTAAAACAAACTTTACTGAAAAAAGTTACCACAAAAGCGCTGATAGTAAAAATTGGGCTGATAAAGTTGAGAGTAGTGATAAATCCCATACCACTACCCAATTGGAACCCGAAAAGAATCGCTCCTTTAACAAGCTGCGCTAAAATTAGGTTACACAGCTAAAGTCAAAACCAAAGAAAAACCGAATCTGGGGTCATAGCCAAGTGATAATTTACTAAAATAACTAGCGTTTAGAGGTCTATGTCACTATCTAAACGCTATTACTATCATTGATTCGAAGTGGTTATGTCACTAAAGCCCCTTAATTTGAAGGCAAAAGCATAGAAAATGCCACATCGAGCTAACCAAACCATGAAAAACTAAAGCAACCAGAACTTAAAACGCTCCAGAGCACTAAATTTCCCCAAAAAATCATCCTTTAAAGAACTAGATTACATTGTCCTTTCGTTTTCTCTACTCGTATGCTCTGCTCTTTGATCTTCAATATCTTGAATATGGCTTTTCTGTTTGAGTATAATTTCGACCAAATAATTTATAACCTTAAAAATTGTCTCTACTAATTTGCAAAAATTAGTAGGGTGCACTTCATTATTAATCTGTTTAGCAAAATTCCTAATTTCATTACCAACATTAAAAAGCCTTTTTGGAGTCGTTTTCTCTCCTTTAAAAGGAAGCATAACTTGAGCTATACCTTCTAATTCAGTCTCTAGGAGATCTTGCAGGCGTACCGGGCTGTTAAGGGCAGTAGCTAAAATGCTTTCTGCTGCTGCGTTTTTTAATTCTTCTAAGAATTTTGAAGAGAGCCTGGTCAAGTTTTCATGTTGGATTAGGCTCATTAACTCAGCTTTTTTTAATCCTTCCGGACTTAAATCAGCAACCGCTAAAGTTGCGCTAGCCCGAATATTACCGTAGCTAAAGCTTATTCCATGAACTTTCCTATGCTGTATATCAGATATATCCCTTTTTACGGAATAAAATCCTACTGTACTGGAAATCTAGATTGTATCCGGATCTCGATAATTACAACCCATGCTACATTCAACAAAGACTTGAGTTTTATTAGGCTCTGTCATATTTATAGTAACAGAGTTATAGTGAAATTGAGCAGGAATAAGACCTATCATATCGCTACTTTGTTTAATTACTCCTGCTTCATATGATTGGTTTGCAGTCATTCTTATATAGTATCGCTGGGCTTCTGTTGATTCTTGTAATTCACTACCTAGATTTTCTATATTTTGAATTGTAGTGTAAGAGGTTTTGCCATCATCATCTATTCTTTTAATTAATAGAGGCACTCTCGGCCAATCTAATTTAGTTGAATTTTCAGCTTCCTGCTTAGTATCTTCGATTGCAGTACTAATATTAGTCCTAATATCTGCCCAATCTGCGCCCGATCTTCTACTTTCCAATGCTTCTTTTATAACACGATGTGGTCAATATTCAGACCTCGGCCCCGCAGTACTCATCCTTCGTTCTATGGCTTGCTCGTCTAAGCCTATTTTCTTTAGAAATTCTTTCTCTTTCTCTAATATTAATTGAAGACAAGCCATATCTGGAGCTTCCTTATTGATTTTCTCCCCAAAACTTAGAAGGTTCTCAAAATTCAAAACTGCCAACCTTTCATTTAAGAAGATCTGAGAACTATTAGCTTCTTTTTTTATACTCTGTTGTTAGTACGGTAATGGACTTCATATGCAGTAATCTTATTATTTTCAATGATTATACCTCTTAACATACATAGTAGCAATCCAAATCACAACCCTAAGATGTTGTAGATCAGCCCTCACTATAAAATTATTTATTTTAGAGCTTTTAGAGATTATTGACATAGGAATAGCAAAATTGTATATGTAACAGCTCTTAGTTTATTTATGATTTTTTTAAAGGAGTCCTGTGTCAAAAAGAAATAATAGGAAGTTTGGTATAAGTAGAAGACTTGGTGTTAACCTCTGGGGAAAAGCTAAAGATCCAGTTAATACGCGCAATTTTACGCCTGGGATGCATGGAACCAAGAGCCATAAACTTACTGATTATGGACAGCAGCTACAAGCTAAGCAGAAATTGAAAAAATATTACGGCGACATCACTGAAAAACAATTTCGCAAAACATACGAAGAAGCAGCAAGACGCAAGGGCGATACAGGACATAATTTAGTGGGTCTATTGGAATCAAGATTAGATGCGTTTATATACCGCGTTGGCTTTGTAAATAGTATTTTTGCAGCAAGACAGTTTGTAAATCATAAACATGTTTTAGTGAATGGTAAATCAGTGAACATTCCAAGCTATAGATTAAAACCAGGCGATGTAGTAACTTTACGTGAAAAATCCAAAGACTTACTTATAGTACAAACAGCGCTTTCTCTTAGTGAAAGAAGAGTACCAGAATACATTTCTTTTGATGCTTCAAGCAATGCCGCAACCTATATCAGAAGGCCTGAGCTTCAGGAAGTACCATATCCAGTAGAAATGAATCCTAGCTTGGTAATAGAATTCTACTCTAGGTAACTAATCATCATGCAACAAAAAGCAATTGTTCTTTAATGTGTATGATGATAATATCGCTTGTAATCTATCCAGCATTAATTAGCTACCTTTATGAGCATAAAAATTGCAATTCCGCATCAAGAAACTGATTTAAAGCCAAAAATAATAGTCTTTGGCGCTGGAGGTGCTGGAGGCAATGCGGTCAATAATATGGTGACCGCAAATTTAGAAGGAGTTGATTTTTGGGTAGCCAATACCGATGCACAAGCTCTTGCCAATGCCCTTGCTTCAAATAAAATTCAGCTTGGTATTGATAGTACTAAAGGACTCGGTGCTGGTTCCCACCCAGAAGTGGGGAGAGACTCTGCTGAAGAGTCCATAGATGAAATTAGAGCTGCAGTTTCTGGTTGCCACATGTTATTTATCACTGCTGGAATGGGTGGTGGAACAGGAACAGGTGCAGCGCCTATTATAGCACGCGTGGCTAAAGAAGAAGGAGCCTTAGTAGTCGGGGTTGTCACTAAACCTTTCCATTTTGAGGGCGCAAGACGCATGAAAGTAGCTGAACTTGGCTTGGAAGATATCAGTAAATATGTTGATACTTTAATTATTATCCCTAATCAAAACTTATTCCGCATTGTAAACGAAAAAACAACCTTTATAGATGCCTTTAAAATGGCAGATAATGTTTTACATTCTGGCGTTAGAAGTGTCACAGACCTAATCACAATGCCCGGCTTAATAAACCTTGATTTTGCTGATATTAGGACTGTCATGCATGAAATGGGCAAAGCTATGATGGGAACAGGCGAAGCAGAAGGCGAGGATAGGGCTATAAAAGCAGCTGAAGCCGCAATATCTAATCCGTTACTTGATAATTCATCAATGAAAGGGGCTAAAGGTGTACTAATTAATATCACTGGCGGCCTTGATATGACATTATTTGAGGTTGATGAAGCAGCTAATTGTATTAAAGAAGAGGTGGAGCCTGGAGCAAACATCATATTTGGCTCAGCATTCAGCAGTGAGCTCCAAGGGAAGTTAAGGGTCTCAGTAGTCGCAACTGGCATAGGCTCACCAACCGGCGCAGTACAAGCGTCTACCAATATACTCAGTACAAAAAGCAAGCAAGTTCTAAATTCCAACGAAGTTAAAAGTTCAAATAATAAAATAAATCCTTTACAAGCCTCTGATATACAGAAATCCTTCGATTTTAACAGTGAGAAAGAAAACTCAAGCGATAAGCAATCAAGTAGCTTAAGCTCTAATATTATAGAGGAAAATATTGTAGTAAATTTCAGTCAATCTTTTATTCCCCCACAAGCTGTTAATCCTGATAAAGGCAATATCGCTGAAGATGAAGTGTTTCCTAGAACTAATGAAAAATTAGAACCTGGAATAAATGCATCGCAATACGGAGAAAAACAACGGGATTTTGTGGCTCCTAAAAATAGTGATAACCTTTTTGAGATTCCAGCTTTCCTAAGAAAGAAAAGTAATAAATGATCAAAAAGGCCGCTACCTCGCAAAAAAGTTTTTTGCATTACTGAAATCTAATTTAATTCAAATATAAACGGCCCAAAAAAGCTAACACCTCTTTTTATTTCTATTGATTGGTTACCTTGATGTGCTATCGCTTGAAGTATTTTAATTTGAAGGCACAGATAAAAAAATTATCAAACAAGAACAGCCAAAAGATTCAGCTATAAAAGTGCCCAGGGTATCAGAAATCCATGTATATAATAGATTTCTAGGATACGCGTCCTCATAGCACTATAACATTTTTAAAGCTGAATTTAGTGAAGAGCACTAAATATAATTAGAGTGACAGAAAGCCAGAGCTAAAGCATCAATTGCATCTTTATCATTAGTTTCATCAAGACCACTTAACCTTAACTTCAGCATCTTAGCTACTTGCTCCTTATCTGCTCCGCCGTTCCCTGTTACCACTTTCTTTACAGTCTTGGCTTGATATGGAATAATAGTTAAATTACACTGAGCAATAGCTAACATCGCTGCTGCCCTAGCATGCGCTAGATGTAGTGATGATTTAGAGTTAGTATTAACGTACGTCTCTTCCAAAGCAACAAAATCAGGTTGGTGAGTTAAAACCAATTCTTTTATTGAATTAAATATTTTCAATAGCCTGTTTGGTAATTGTTCACTGGTGGATGTGTGAATACTACCGCAATTAAGATATAGTTGTTGTCCTCGGTCAAGCAGAATTAAGCCCCATCCAGTTTTACTTAATCCCGGATCTATACCCAATATTCTAGTTATCGTCATCTTCAAAATTTTCTGGTATTTCTAAGTTTGTCCAAACGTTTTGCACGTCATCCAGATCTTCTAACGCATCGATTAATTTAAGCACTTTTTTTATAGCTTCATGATCTAAACTCATGGTTATATTTGGCTTCCAAATCAATTTAGCACTTTTCGCCTCACCTATTTTAGCTTCTAAGTAATCTTTTACTGTATGCAGCTCTTCTAAACTACAATATATCTCATGTTCTTCTCCAATTAATTGGCAATCCTCTGCACCAGCTTCGATTGCTAATTCTAAAATTTCTTCAGCATCTTTTACGCTGCTTGGATAAATTATCAAACCCATCCTCTGAAACATGTAGCCTACACTCCCTGTCTCACCTAGAGATCCACCAAATTTTGTAAAGGTTGACCTTACTTCTGATGCAGTTCTATTTCTGTTATCGCTTAAAGTTTCAACTATAAAAGCTATACCAACAGCACCATACCCTTCATATCTAATTTCTTCATAATTACCCGAATCAGTTGGAGAAGAGGCTTTCTTTATAGCAGCTTTAACTTTCTCTTTAGTTAAGTTTGCCTCTTTTGCAGATAATATAGCAAGCCTTAATCTTGGATTAAATTTAGGCTCTGTTATCCCTCCCGCGACAGCAACCGTAATCTCTCTTAGGATTTTGGTAAAAACTTTAGCCCTCTTTTTATCTTGTGCACCTTTTCTGTGCATAATATTTTTAAACTTAGAATGACCTGCCATTTTATCTTAAAATAAATGTTTGAATTTTAGCTTAATATATTACGTCAGTGATATAAAAAGCAAGAAGCAATGATGATAAGACTTCAAAACTTGACGCAAGATAAAATCAAAGCTTTAATAATTTTATATGACAAAAACTAATGAAAATATTTTTATTATTGATCTTATTTGTATCGATAAACAGTGCAGTTGCCGCTGATATGAAAATAGATTTGCTTGATGATACTAATATATCTATCGCTACTGGTTCTGGTTATGGGGTTTATTACCCAATTGGTAATAATATTTGTAGAATTAATAACCACAATAGAAAAAGTTTAGGATTACGCTGCAAAACCGAGTTATCAATGGGCGCACCTCATAACTTATCAATGTTACAAAATGGTGAAGTAGATTTTGCCTTGGTTCAGTCTGATTGGGCAAAGTATGGTTTTTATGGCATCACTAGTCCTTCTCAAAAAATTAAGGTTAATAATCAATTGCGTTTTATTATGTCCTTACACGATGAAGATTTAATGCTACTGGTGCGCCGTGATTCTAATATTAAGACAATTGATCAATTAAAAGGCTCCATCATCAGCTCAGGAAGTGTTAACTCCCTCCAACTCCAGTATTAGTACTATGCTAGATAGCTTGATAAATGTCAAAGGCTGGAAATACAGTAATTTCAAAAGTATTAATTCCATAAAACTATACGAGCAGGCAAACTCTCTTTGCAATAAAGCTATAGACGTTTTAACTGTAGTAAGCGGGGCTCCTAATACCATAGTTTCTGAAGCAGCCAGCGATTGTGGAATATCAATTTTACCGTTTGATGAAGCTCTACTATAACTGCAATTACTCAAAAATAGTAATGAGTTTTTCGGCGACTCCATTATTTTGAGCCAGGAATATATCCAGGAATTGATAGAACAGTGCCTACAATTGCCGCAAAAGCCGTCTTGGTAACTAATGCCTCAACTAGTGATAAAATAGTTTATGGTGTTACCAGAAGAATCATCATGGAAAATTTAGAAAACCTAAAGAAAAGTGCACACTAGTCTTGCTGAGTTAGACCGCATTTCTATGGTTACTCTTGGAGGAACTATAGAGATGCATCCAGGTGCTGCTCTTTATTTACAGAGAAGTGGTATCTTAAAAATCAGTAGGCTACTAACGCTTTAATAGATTGAATTTTTGGTAAAATAATTACATGGACTCAGTATAAATCTTTGACCATACTCCAAAACTGTATATATGTATTTTAGAATATGTATTTTAGAAACTTCTATTTTACTAGTGAATGTTGACAACAAAAAATTTAGTTAAGTCTTATAGAGGAAAGAAAATAGTTAAAGACTTTACTGTTGAGCTAAATAGCGATGAAATAGTTGGACTTTTAGGACCAAATGGTGCTGGAAAGACGACAGCATTTTATATGATGGTTGGCTTAATAAAACCAGACTGCGGACAAATTTACCTCGATACAAAAGAGATTACAGACTTACCAATTTATATGAGAGCTAGAAAAGGTATAGGATACTTACCTCAAGAATCCTCTATATTTAAAGGCCTTACTGTAGAAGAAAATATTATGTGCATTCTTGAGTTCATAGAGCCAAACTTAGATTTAAGAGAAGAAAAAGTTGTACAGCTATTAGAGGAGTTCTCTATCGACCACTTAAAAAGCACACTTGCAATTGCTTTATCTGGGGGAGAAAGAAGAAGAGTTGAAATAGCAAGATGCTTAGCATCAAATCCGAGGTACATCATGCTAGATGAGCCGTTTGCTGGAGTTGATCCTATTTCAATTAACGAAATTAAGGAATTAATTATTTTCTTAAAAAAAATAGGCATAGGTGTTTTGATTACTGATCATAATGTAAAAGAAGCAATAAGCTTAATGGACAGAGCATATGTTATGTATAATGGTGCTATCTTGGAGAGCGGCCCAACTAAAAAAGTAATAAATAGCCCAGAAGTGAAGAAATTATACTTAGGAGATAAATTTACTTATGAAAATTTCAGTTAAAAATATATTAACCGAGATCAAAGGAATTAGCGCTGATTCTAGGTTAATTGAGGATGGATATGCGTATGTTGCAATGAGAGGAGCAAAATTTAATGGTGAGGACTTTATAGAAGAAGCAGTAAAAAGAGGAGCAAAGTATATTATACTACAGCATGATAATCTTCATGAAGACCATAACCGAGCAAATTTTATCTATGTTGACAATCCAAGGCAAGCTTTGAGCCAACTCGCTAGTTCCTTTTATATTCCACAACCTGCAAATATTGTCACAGTTACAGGCACCAATGGAAAGACTGCAACAGCCAACCTTTTTATGCAGCTGACAAATATAAACCATTATAAAAGTGCAGCAATAGGTACTCTTGGGATCACTTCTCGTGACGCATTGAGTGGGCTTGAAGATTTTTTAAATCACGACAGCGCTCTTACAAGTCCAGACTCAGTGACAACCAATAAAATATTATACAATTTAGCTAAAAATAATTTTACTCATGTTGCAATAGAGTCATCGAGCCATGGGTTAAGTCAGTATAGATTAGATGGCATCAACTTTAAGACTGTAGGCTTTACTAACCTCTCAAGAGACCATCTCGACTATCATGGAACTATGGCTGCTTATTTCAATGCCAAAAAAAGATTATTCTCTGAAGTAATAGGAACTGGTACCACCGCAGTACTAAATGCGGACATCCACGAATTTAATGAAATATACCAGATCACCAAGGCAAGGAGGTTAAAAGTTATAGAGTATGGTAAAAACGCAAAAGATATAAGAATTATTGCACAAAATAATAATATCTTAAAGTTAGCCTTATTCGGTAAAAAAATAGAATCAGTCATACAATTAACTGGCGAATTTCAAGTATACAACCTAGCATGCGCAATCGGTTTAAGTATTGGCTGTGGCTTAAACGAGAGCCAGTTAGTAAGTGCATTGCCTAATTTAAAGTCTATTACAGGTAGAATGGAAAAAATTACAGCTACTAATTTAAAGAATGATATCTTTATTGATTATGCCCATACTCCCGACGCGCTTAAAAAAGTACTATCGGATTTAAAGCGTTTGTGCAGTGGACGCTTAATCCTAGTTTTTGGTTGTGGGGGTGATCGAGATCAAGGCAAACGGCAGATAATGGGCATCATAGCTGAAGAATATGCAAATGTTAATATAGTAACAGATGATAATCCACGAAACGAAGAGCCAGCCCTTATTAGAAAAGAAATAATGGCCTCTATGAAAAATCCTATAGAAATTGGTAACAGAAAAGAAGCTATACAGTATGCGATATCAATTCTGCAGCCTCAAGATATAATTCTAATAGCCGGAAAAGGCCATGAAAACTATCAGATTATTGGCAATGAAAAGATATATTTTTCTGATAAGGAAATTATCTTAAGCTCTGTATAAACTATTGCATATAAGAAATTAAATCTTAGTTAGGCCCGAAAATTTTTCAAAAATTTCCTTGGCAATATCTTCTACAGGCTGATTAGCATTAATAACTATTATACGGCTGGGAAATTTTTCTGCTAATAACAAGAAGCCTTCTCTTATCGATTTATGAAAACTAATCGGCTGCATATCATAATGATTTATTTCTCTATTAGTACTTTTTTGCAGCCGTTCTATAACTATTTCTGGCTCCAAGTCTAAAAGAAAAGTAAGCGATGGTTCTAGAGTACCAACCACTTTTTTATGTATATCAATCATGAAATCCAGATCTAAGCCTTTTTTAAGCCCTTGGTAAACCAAAGAAGAATCAAAAAACCTATCACAGATAACATTTATACTTTGCACCAAGGACGGTTGAACTAAATTTGTAACATGGTCTCTTCTGGCTGCACTTAAAAGTGCAAATTCGGTAATGGGATCTTTAATTTCAGATTTAAGCAATAAAGATCTTATCTCTTGTGCTAAAGGAGTGCCACCTGGTTCTTTTGTGGTAATACATTTTAGGCCTCTGCTTTGAAAATGATTTCTTAGTAAGGAAACTTGCGTTGTCTTACCAGAACCGTCACAGCCTTCGAATGTAATAAAATACATAGTAAAAATGTTTAGTTGCCAAATTTAATATTATATATGCTTGCCAGAAGCATAAATCATAAACAAATTTCTTAGTGGTTTACAAAAACTCACTGCTCTAATCATAAATTGGCCAATCTTAGGTACAATAGGTAATTTACTTTTATATATATTATTTATTATATCTATAGTACTTATTAAAATTGTAATGTCATCTCTTCTAACTCGTCTGTACCTCTTCAAAACTTGGAAATTTCCTATATCTAGTCCTATACTTTTTTCTTTAACAATCAGATCAGTAAGCGCTTTTATATCCCTTAAGCCAAGATTTAAACCTTGGCCTGCCAAGGGGTGAATTGCATGCCATGCATCTCCAACTAAAGCAATTCTTTCTGCGATCACCTCCTTAGAATAAGTAAATGACAAAGGGAAGAGACTCGGATTCGAGTCTAATTTTATTTTACCCAACTCCTTACTGCACCTTAAAGTAATGAATTCGTGTAAAAAATCTTTATTTAAAGATCTCAAAAAGCTTTCAGCTGCCATTGACTCCGTCCAAACAACTGATGATGAATATCCTCCAAGCTTAGGCAGCGTTGCAAAAGGCCCATTCTTCATGAATATTTCTCTCGCAACACCTTGATGATTTTTAGAATGTTTTACATCGCAAATTAAAACAATTTGATTATAAGATTTTTTTTCTACTTCAAAATGCAGTTTTTTGCGAATAATAGAGTTTTTACCATCGGCTGCAATTAAGAGATCTGCCGTAAGGTTTTGTCCATTGGAGAGCTTTAAGACTATTTTATTATTTTGGCAGTCAATTGTCTCTACGTCGCTGTGAATTTCATTTATGGTGCTGGTATCTCTCACATCAGAATGTAGGGAATTCCATAGCTCTTCTTCATCAACCATATAACCAAAATTTTCTTCATGAATATCCGTAGGGTCAAACTCAAGTAACCCGCTTCTTTTATATTGTGAAACGTGGATTTTTTTTATTGGTTGACCAATTGGTTTAATGTTTTTAACTAATTTATGCTCTTTAAAAAGCTCAATAGAAGAAAGTGATAAGGCTAGCAATCTCGTTGCAGATGGCATTTTCTGAAAAACTGGAAAGGGATTAACTATAGTAGTAGCAATGCTTCGCCGCCCAAGTATAGCAGATGTAGTCATCGCTACTGGCCCATATCCGACTACTATCACCTCGCTTTTCATATATTTTTGAGAATCTCACTTGTAGTCAAAAATTAGCATAATTGTAGAAATTTAACTAATTATAAAATAGTTTATTTGTTATTTTATAATTAATATAAGTGCCACTACAATAACAATCTTAATTATTCCTTTGATTAACATTAAAGAATTTGCAGAAATACTAAAAGTTAATTTCGGTCTAGATAGAACTCAAAAAATAGCCTTAGCAGTTTCTGGAGGTGCAGATAGCATGTGTATGGCGTTTATTATGCATACTTTGGGTTTTGCTGTAACCTGCTTAATAGTAGATCATGGATTAAGGCCAGGCTCAACTGCAGAGGCGATAGAAACCAAAACTTTTCTGAACTATCAAGGTATTGAAGTAATAATCTTAAAATGGTTAGATTACGATGAAAAACTGAATATCAGTAATATTCATCAAAAAGCTCGTGATGCAAGATATAGTTTATTAATTGAATATTGCATCAGAAACGATATACAACATTTAGCTTTAGCTCATAATAAAAACGATCAAGCAGAAAATGTACTGATTAGGATAGGAAGAGGTACAGGGATTGACGGCTTAGCCCAAATGTCGAGTTATAAGATTATAGAAAATATAACGGTGATAAGGCCTTTGTTGGACTATACAAGAGATGAAATAGAAGAAACGCTTAAACAATATAATTGGCCATGGGTTAATGATCCTTCAAATCTTAATCCTAAATTTACTAGGTCCAGGGCAAGAGAGCTGTTAAGCAGTGATAATTGTTTGTTAACAATTGATAAATTGAACCTATTATCTAAAAATGCTCTGAGAACTAGAGATTACCTAGAAAAAACTACTCTAGCAACATTTTATGAAGTAGTAACTGTAAAAGATCTCGGCTATATTAAATTAGACATACAAAAATTTCTTACCATGCATGAAGAAATCCAGCTTCGGGTTCTATCATGTATTTTGAGAAGCTTAAATAATAAGTATAGTATTAGACTTAATAATCTAGAAAATTTACTAAATAAAATCAGGCATTTTGAAAAATGGTCGGATGCTACGCTTCATGGATGCGAAATACTAAAAATAAAACAACCTTATAAATTAATATTTATTCGAGAAAAAAATTCAATAAAGAGCATAGTGATAAATAAAGGCGTACGACGAATAATTTGGGATACTCGCTTTATTATAGAATTAGATAGCGATTTGGATGAAGAGTTAAGAGTTGAGGCTTTAACCAAGACCTGCCTGCCATTTTTAAAAAACAAATTAGATAATTCGATAACTCTAGAGCACAACAAATTGAAGTGGATTTTACCAGTAATGATAAAAAACAATACAGTGATTGCATGCCCCCTACTTGGGTGGCCTGGGGATAAAATTAAATTTAAAGTCACTATATTAAGTAATGTAGGCAAAAGTTTACTAGTTTGTTAAAACTTTTATAAGTTTTACTTATCTTATATAAATGTATGGTTAAGGTCTTTAGCCGACTGCTTTATTTCTCTGGAGCGATAGTCTTTGCTTCTTTAGTTGCCATTTTAATTGCAACTATTAGTATAAGAAATTTAGAAAGTTCTCTAGAAGAGCTTAACAATAGCGCTTGTAACATAACCACTCTAGAAGAGGATTATATCTTGCATATAAGGAGCTTAACAAAA
The DNA here is from genome assembly GCA_030073355.1 of Candidatus Midichloria sp. Classification (GTDB taxonomy): domain Bacteria; phylum Pseudomonadota; class Alphaproteobacteria; order Rickettsiales; family Midichloriaceae; genus Midichloria. Next base: position 19,313 of record JALDTH010000007.1, read on the forward strand.
CTATTAATACCTTGAACTCTTCTAACGTCATTGATGACGGGTTAAAAAAGCAAGCCTATAAATTTTCTATGGTGCAGGCAATTCATATGGCAATTATCAAACTAAAAAATGGCAATGACATTAGTAACGAAATCAATTTAATAAATCAATTTGCAATGGCCGATCTAGCAATTATCGCTAATGAGCTAAAAAGTATATACAACACTATAATATAACAGCAAATTCTTTTTTTATTTCTGCAATTACAGATTTGATATACACAAAAAATAGCTCCCTAATAAAAAACCATAACCTTTCCGCAGTAGATCAAGTCTTAGACAAATTTGTGAAAGTATAGAAAATATCGAAAAAAATGAAGATAGGGATACTTTACTCTTTGTATTACATTCCTTAGAGTATAACGATACAGCACATGCCTTGGATATCATTAAAAAATTATCCGACAGGTACATAGCCTTAAAAGAGATAGAAATTCCGTCACAATTCAAAAATAACGTTAATTTCTTACTTCATCAACTCATGACCAAAGTTTTAGAGAATGCTTAAGTTAGTGAAATTATTATTAATTACTTTATTACTTCTTGGGATAGTATTCATTTTAAATGAGATTAGCCCTATAGTAGCATTTGAGGTAGACAATAAAAAAATTAAAATTACGCTTTTTTTGTTTGGCCTTGCTTTAGCACTTATTATGGCGCTTCTCTATATTACAATAAGATCGATACATAGAGCATAATCACTTTACCCTTGATCATAAAACGCAATTATCAAAGAAAAGTAAATGAGAGTAAATTTGACAGCTTAAAGGATTTTATTATCGCAGTTAACCAACACGATGCTAGTAAAGCTAATAAAGCGTTGTCGTTCTTAATGTCTGCAGATATACCTGAGTATTTTAAGTCGTGGCTTAATTATTAAAGAAATCTTATAACTCATAGCACAGTATAAAAGGCTCTATTGAGTATATGCTTCATTATTCAGAAATTACGAATTTATCTTTAATGAAATCAGCAGAAGAAGAGATAAGCCACGGTAAATACCAAGAAGCCTTAGATCATTTAAAGACTATTCCCCCATCCATTCCCATAAGATGGCTATTTTTAACCAGCGTTAAGGCTTATTTTGGAGAAAGAAGGTGGAGTAATTTATTAGAATTCTTACAATAGAGTGAATTTTATGATTTTGACAAAGATCACTTAATCGATATCTGTAACTACAAAATCGCTGAAGAAATTTATCTATCAAAAATTTCTTTTGAGTCCTTAAAGGAAGCTATAGTGCTGATAGAAAAAATAAAATCTCCTCTAGAACCTGCAATCTATCTATATGCGCTGTTACTAATTAAAATTACTGATTATGAAGCATCAATCGAATTTTATCGATGTATGTAGCAGTGATTAACAGCGACTTAAAAGCAATAAAGAAACTCTTGAATACACATCAATACAACATAACAGAGAAATTCATGCGTTTCTTTGAGTATTACCATACCAATATAATTGAGGAAAAAAGTAAAATTGCGATAGAATTATTTACAGATAATTTGTCTAACTTAATAGAGCCAAGTTATTATTTCTATGATTTTAATTCAATGACAGTTCAGCTTATGGAAAATAAAGAAGGTAACTTTGCGCAAGCACCTGTATTAAACGCGCCCTATTATTTTTAGCTAAAAGTTCCCTGCGGCTTTTACAAAAGCATCGACTGAAGAATTGCCAGAATTTTTTATATTCTCTTTTGTCCCCTGCCATACTATATTCCCAGAATGAATCATAGCAACTTTGTTTGCAATTCTTTTCATGCAAACCATATCATGAGTTATGGTAACGGTTGTAGCATTTAACTCCTTGGAAAGACTAGCTATAAGCTCTGAAACGTTTTGTGCATTAATTGGATCAAGGCCTGCTGTCGGCTCGTCAAAAAATATAATGTCCGGATTATTTGCAATGGCACGAGCAAGTCCCACCCGTTTCTGCATGCCTCCAGAAAGTTGGGCTGGATATAAATCTAGCACCTCAGAAGAGATCCCTACCATTTCTAACTTTTGTCCAGCCAGAGCCTTAGCATTTTTTACCGTTATCAAGCCTTGGTGTAGCATATGAAAACAGACATTATACCAAATCGGTAAACTATCAAACAAAGCTCCTCCTTGGAATAGCATACCAAACTTTTCTATCAAATCTTGACGATTTTTTATATGAGTTGAAGCAATATTATCACCATTAAAAAACACCTTTGACCCGCTATTTGGCTGTATTAACCCTATTATACATTTCAGTAAGACAGATTTACCGCTTCCAGAGCCCCCTATTATAACTAAAGACTGGCCTTCTTCTATTTCTAAATTCACCCGCCTTAGCACTACTTTCTTATCAAAAGATTTGTTTAAATTCCTTACATATATTTTGACTTTGTTAGACATAAAAACTCTCTTTAATAAGAAAACAGTAATCCTGTTATAATATAATTCATTAACAGTATGAGAATTGATGAAACTACAACTGCAGAAGTAGTAGAATGCCCTACACCTTGTGCTCCGCCTTTAGAATGAAACCCAAAGTAACAACCTATAAACGTTACGATTAATCCAAACACTATCGCCTTAATTAGGCCAGAAGTAATATCACTTAATTTAACAAAATTTATAGTGTTAGTTAAATAAACATGAGCTGAGAAATCTAGCTTATATATAGCAACTAAATAACCACCCAAAATCCCTATTATATCTGCCACTAATACTAAACAGGGTAAGGCAATTAGACCAGCTATTACCCTTGGTATCACTAAATAATGTATTGGATTAGCTCCTAAGGTACACAAAGCATCTATTTGCTCTGTAACTCTCATACTACTTATCTCTGCAGTTATTGAAGCAGCAACCCTACCAGATAGCATTAAGCCAGCTAAGACCGGCCCTAGTTCTCTAGTTATAGATAAGGCAACCACAGAAGCTATAGCACTTTCTGCATTCATTCTAACAAATCCTGTATAGCTTTGTAACGCAAGCACCGCTCCAGTAAATATAGCGGTAAGGCCAATTACAGGTAAGGAATAATAACCAATTTCTATTAACTGCTCAAAAAATATTCGCCAATAAAACCTTAGAGAAAAAAGTGATTTGATTATTTCAGCAAAAAATATTCCTAACTTTCCAAGGCCCCTTATAAATTCAATAGTGGTAGAGCCAATAGCAGTTATGACGCTAATACTTATCACACCCGTAAACCTCTTTATTAATAAATTCATAACACATTAATAATTATTATTACTAATATAAAATCTTTTACACCTATTTCCGAGTCTAGTAGTCAAAATTTCATAACTAATAGTGTTGGTATACTTTGCAATATCATCAATTGTTATATGCTCTCCTAACAGCTCAATGTGAGTTATCTTATCAAATAATGTTTGCGGCAAAGCAGAGGCGTTAACAATAATAGCATCCATACTAACAATCCCAACAACTGGCAAGAAATACCCTTCAGCGTAGCAAATTCCTTTATTGCTTAAAGATCTTACATACCCATCAGCATAACCACACTCGATAACGAATAATTTTTCTCCAGGAGCAGCTTTATATTGAGCCCTGTAACCTATAAATTGTTCTTTCTCTATAATTCTCTTTTGCACTATATATCCATAAAGCTCGACTACACTATTCATAGGGTTAAGTTCAGAAGATGTTGGGTTAATACCATATAGTGCACACCCTGGCCTTACCATATCAAAATGGAAATCCTCTCCTAAAAATATTCCAGCAGAGTTAGCGAAAGTTGCTTTTATGCCCGGAAAAAATTCTAAGTACCTTTTAAACTCTCGTAATTGTTTAACAGTAGACGGGTGATTCTCTTGTTCAGCACATGACATATGGCTCATTATGTAATTAATTTCAATATTAGAAATCAGATCAGGATTAGCTACTAATTCTTTAATTTCGGTATTGGATAAACCAAACCGGCCCATGCCTGTATCTATTTGTATAATAGCTTTTAATTTTTCACTCTTTTTCTTTGCGATTAAATTCCAAATTTTTATTTGCCCTAGGTGATTGAGTATAGGGATAAATCCTTCCACTCTTGCGAGCTCTGCCATCTCGATAGATCCTATTCCATGCATAATATATATCTCTTTCTCTAAAGTTCGCTCAATTTGTAATGCTTCATCAAGATTAGAAACGCAAAATTTATGACATCCTTCTTGATATAAAGCTCGCACCACTTGTTCTTGACCTAATCCATAAGCATTTGCTTTAACAACTGCGCCTACTTTACATCCCTTTTTTAGATGTTTTTTCACTATCTTATAATTTTCTAGAATCTTGTTTAAATTGATATTCAAAAAAGTATTATTAGGAGATAAGGTAGATTTCATAATATATTAAGATAAGAGGTGGATTTAACCCAATTCATATAGCACTTTATGATGTTTCTCACAAATGTAAATAATAGATAAGTTGGGTTTGAGGATTCCTTTTGTCTGCTTCCTTAGAAGGGGTAACCTCTTGAATGATGAGTTATCAAGTTTAGACTATGATAAAGCTTACTCGTAAATCACAAGAGATATTTTTATCAAAATACTATATTGCATTATTTAAAATCATATAGTATAATTCACCAACAACCTTGATAGTACCCCTTAGGTTTATAATTAAAAATTTGATATTGATAAAGCTATGACAGAGATGATAGTCTTTACTGCAGAAATAAAAGAAAGTAAAGGTAAAGAGGCAGCTCGTGCACTGCGCCGAAATGGTCGAATTCCTGCTATTCTCTATGGCGGCAAGGAAGATGTAATGTTATCTATTATAGCTAAAGATTTCTTCAAAGAATATTCTAAAGGCAATATTCAATCTAGGCTAGTTGAGCTGCATTTAGGTAATAAAAAAATAACAGCAATTCCAAGAGACGTACAAATCAATCCTGTAACTGACTTCCCTGAACATATTGATTTTCAAGAAGTTGGTAAAGGTACAGAAGTCAAAGTTGCCGTACATGTTAGAATTATTAATGATGATAAATGTCCTGGAATTAAGAAAGGAGGTGTGATGAACGTTGCTCAGCGTACAATAAACTTTTATTGTCATCCATCTAGTATTCCTTCTAGTATAGACGTTGATGTGGCCAACCTTGAAATTGGGCAAAACCTTCATATCAATGATCTACAGCTTCCTACTGGGGTTAGGCCAGTGGATCCACATAATTTTGCTATTCTATCTATTGCTGGACGCTCCGAAGAAAAATAATAGGTGCAGGGCTCGCCGGATGTGAGGCAGCTTAGTAGCTTAGCTATAAGAAGAATTCCTGTTACTTTATATGAGATGAGAGGAATTAGGCAGACTCCTACTCATATTACTAGCGATTTTGCCGAGTTAGTATGCGCGAATTCCTTTAGATCTGATGATATAGAAACTGCCGTTGGACTTTTTCACGAGGAGATGAGAAAAGCTGACTCTCTAATGCTAGAAGTCGCAGACCGTACTAAAGTTCCAGCAGGTTCAGCGCTCTTTGCTGTTGATCGGATATTATTTGCTCAAGTGGTCACTGAAAGAATTAAGTCCCATCTTTTAATCAGCATTAAAAACGAAGAGGTAAAGGTTATACCTCTTCAAGAAAAAGTCATTATTGCAACCGGGCCTTTAACCAGCGATGCACTAACCGCAGAAATCTCGAAATTAATCCAAGAAAAATATTTATCATTTTTCGATGCAATAGCTCCAATTGTCTATAAAGAAAGTATTGATTTTAATAAAGCTTGGTTCCAATCCCGTTACGACAAAGGAGAAGGCTTTGACTATATAAATTGTCCCCTCACTAAGGATGAGTATGAGCAATTCATTGACGCACTTCTTGTAGGAGAAAAGACGGAATTCGAAGAATGGAAAAAATACTCCATATTTTGATGGTTGTTTATCTATAGAAGTAATGACACAAAGAGGGCTATAGAAACTTTACGTTTCGGACCGATGAAGCCTATTAAACTAAAAGACCCACCAAGAGTAGAAAAAGGCCATATGCTGTGGTACAGCTCAGGCAAGACAACAAATTAGGTACTCTTTACAATATTGTGGGATTCCAAACTAAATTAAAGTATGGAGAACAGACAAGGATTTTTCGTATGATACCCGGTCTCGAAAATGCAAAATTCGCAAGACTTGGTGGATTGCACCGCAACACTTTCATTAATAGTCCTAAATTACTTAACGATTTCCTATCACTAAAAAACCATCCTAATATCAAAATCGCTGGTCAAATCACAGGCGTTGAAGGCTACCTAGAAAGCACTTGCAATTGGCCTGCTTACTGGGCTTTCATGGCTCATGAGATACAGAATATTGTACTCAGCCCTCCTCCTACTGAGACTGCCCTTGGTGCGCTTTTAAGACACATTACCCTTGGTACTCATAGCAAAACTTTTCAACCTATGAATATTAATTATGGATTATTTGATCCTATAGAGGAATTTACCGCGTAACGCGAACAAAAAACAAATATATTCAAATAGGGGCTTGGAAAAAATAAAATATTGGTTAAATAGAATAGAGAAGTAAATTTTTGTAAGTACTTGATGTACAATAATATAGAGTTATGCAAAGAAGAAGCTAGAGATTGGTATTTTAACTTAAGGAATTCCATCTGTCAGCAATTTGAAAATATAGAAGAAAGATTTAGAACTAATAAAAAGTTTCAACGCAAAGCTTGGAGCAGGCCTAGTGGAGGCGGAGGAGAAATGTTGATTATGCATGGAGACATTTTTGAAAAAGTAGGAGTCAATATCTCTACAGTATTTGGCAATTTTGATGAAAAATTCGCCAAGGAAATACCTGGAGCTGAGAATAACAGAGCATTTTGGGCCTGCGGAGTCTCAATCGTTGCCCATATGCAATCCCCATTTATTCCTGCAACTCATACTAATACTAGATTTATTGTTACAGAAAAATGTTGGTTTGGTGGTGGAACTGATTTAACGCCAGCTTTTCATGACGAGCAAGAAAAAGATTTTTTTCATCAAGAACTAAAAAAAGTTTGTGATCAAACCGATGTCACCTATTACCCAAAATTCAAAGAAGAGTGTGACCGTTATTTCTTTCTTCCTCACCGAAATGAAGCCAGAGGAGTTGGCGGTATTTTTTATGATTATTTAAATACAGGATCTTGGGAGCAAGATTTCGCTTTTAATAAGAATATTGGAAAAGCTATGCCTATTATTTTCACTAAAATAGTTGAAAATAAGGTGGATAAGCCTTGGGCAGAGAAGGATAAAGAAATTCAGTTAATTAAACATGGCAAATATGTAGAATTTAATCTACTATATGATAGAGGAACGAGGTTTGGATTTATGACAAATGGAAACACTGAAGCAATCTTAATGTCGTTGCCTCTTTATGCTAAATGGTGATTTTATGAAATTAGAAACTGCATTTCAGTCATTAGAAGGTAAAATACTGGTAGCTTCACCATATATAAATGATCAGAATTTTGAACAATCCCTGGTTTACATTTGTATGCATGATGAAAACGGAGCAGTTGGAGTTATCATTAATCAAAGAATAGGAAGGATTGCCGAAGTAGATCTCAACAGTTATATTAAGGATTTTCAAAATTTAGTAGTTAAAAAAAACAAACTTACTACTCAACAGGTGGAAAGATTGTATTCTCCCTCTAAAAGGAGAAATTATCCAGTTCTGTTCGGTGGGCCGGTGTATTCAGATAAAATAGTAGTTTTGAGCTTGACTAAAGAACAAGAAAAAAGTTTTGCTAAAAACCAGCACTTGACTCTATATACAGATATGGTTACCTTTCTAAAGGAATATGTTTCTGGAAAAAAAAGTCACAGTAAATTGCTATTCGCAAAAGGTATAGCTGCTTGGAATCCTTCACAATTGGAAGAAGAAGTAAGTGAGAATAATTGGTTTGTTGTGCCAGCTTCTATCGATCTACTATTTTCTCAGCGCTCTAAATCAAAGTGGGGAGACCTAATTAAAAAATTTGGAATTAAAAAGTACCATAACCTAGTTGGGTACTCGGGTACAGCATAGTCTCGTCCAACCAATTTGACTTAAACTTTTCTTTGACTTCATGTACCATATACACTCTTCTCAGATTTCTTAGTTACAAAATAAGCTCGTTTTTCTAGTGATTAAGTGCCGAATTAACTATTTACTTTACTACTATTTTTTGTTTTTTGGTAACATACATACGCGTGCAATCATTAAGGAGGTAAATATGCCTATTAAATCTGGAAGCAGCAAAAAAACAGTAAGTGATAACATTAAATCAAGGAGCAGGAAATAAGTAATTCTTAGCATCTTGTTGCTAGGTTTGGCTTATAGAGATACGTAAAGCACTTAAGTAGTTAATTTGCATATAGCATATAATATAGTGTAAGGAGATATGCTAAATACCAAAGTTGTTGATACCTAACTGTAGGTCGATTAAGAGTTTCGTTTGAATACTGCTAATCGAGTGTTTTATTTAAAATTTAAGCTTAATAAGAAGCTTTAAGAAACATTTATCCTTCGCAGTAGATTTGATTGAGCCTTATCTTAACCTTAAGGAAATAATTAGACTATTAGACTTTTTAGTGCAATTATAGTACATAAAAAGCCCTAATTACTGCTAATACTTTCCTAAAGATTGAATGGAACAGAAAACCTATAATCATAAAAAAATCGAGCAAAAATGGCAAAAAATATGGTCAGAAAAAAAGATTTTTGAAGCTCAAGTAGATCGGTTAAAACCTAAAAAATATATCTTAGAAATGCTTCCTTATCCGTCTGGCCGAATTCATATGGGGCATCTGAGGAATTATACTATAGGCGATGTAATAGCTAGAATACAAAAATCCTTAGGTTTTAATGTATTACACCCATTAGGCTGGGATGCATTCGGTTTGCCGGCTGAGAATGCAGCAATGCAAAATAAGGTAGCGCCTAAGCAGTGGACTATGGAGAATATTGCCAGCATGAAAAAGCAACTACTCCTAATGGGTTTTTCTTATGATTGGAATAGGGAAATAGCAACTTGCTTGCCGGAATACTATAAACACGAACAAAAATTCTTTATAGATTTTTATAACCAAGGTCTTGCTTACCAAAAAGAAGGAATCGTTAATTGGGATCCAATTGACCAAACTGTCTTAGCTAATGAACAAGTTATCGATGGGCGCGGGTGGCGATCTGGAGCTATTGTTGAACGTAAAAAATTAAAACAATGGTTTTTAAAAATTACTGATTTTGCTGAAGACTTATTGTCTGGTTTAGAACAATTAAAAGGCTGGCCAGAAAAAGTTAGATTAATGCAAACAAATTGGATTAATAAATCTGAAGGAGCCGAAGTTGAGTTCAAAACAGATACTGGGAGTAAAATTAAAGTATTTACAACCAGACCAGAAACTCTATTTGGAGCTGCGTTTATCGGCTTGGCCTTTGATCATCCTTTGATTGAAAATATGGATAAAACTCCAGCGTTGTTATTATTTTTGGAGGAATGTAAAAATATTAGCGCCTCTGAAGATGCTCTTGAGAAAGCGGAAAAACTAGGCCTAGATACTGGAATAAAAGCGATTCATCCTTTTGATGCTACTACTAAATTACCAATTTTTATAACAAACTTCGTATTACCTGACTACGGCACAGGCACAATTTTTGGATGTCCAGCTCATGATTTAAGAGATCATGAGTTTGCAGTTAAATATAATTTACCAATTAGGCAAGTAGTAAAACCTTTTGAAGACATTAAAGTAGATATAATGCAAGCTCCTTTTGTAGATGACGGCACTATGCTGAATTCGGGCTTCTTAAATGATCTATCTGTTGCTGAAGCAAAAAAAGTCGTCATAAAATTCCTTAAAAACAATAAAATAGGAGTAGGAAAAACAACCTACAGATTGAGAGATTGGGGGATATCAAGACAACGTTATTGGGGCTGTCCTATCCCTATAATTTATTGCAATAACTGTGGTACCATACCAGTCCCAGAAAAAGATCTACCAGTAGTGCTGCCTGAAGACGTTCAATTTGATAGACCTGGTAACCCTCTTGAGCATCATCCAACCTGGAAATTTGTAGCCTGCCCACAATGTGGCAAAGATGCTTTGAGAGAAACGGATACATTTGATACATTTTTCGAATCTTCTTGGTATTTTTTACGATATTGCTCTCCAACCTCTTCATCTCCTTTTGAAAAGGATGAGATCGATTACTGGGAACCAGTAGATCAGTATATAGGTGGAATAGAACATGCCGTAATGCACTTATTATATGCTCGTTTCTTTACTCGTGCCTTAAAGAAACTCGGTCACCTAAATATAGACGAACCATTTACTAACCTATTAACGCAAGGAATAATCAACCATGAAACTTATAAGGACCAGAATAACAACTGGCTATACCCAGAAGAAATCTTAAAAACTCAAGCCGGTACCATAGAAAAAGCAAACGGTTCTCCTGTAACTATTGGACGTATTGAAAAAATGAGTAAGTCTAAAAAAAACGTTGTTGAGCCAGATCGGATTTTAGATAAGTATGGTGCTGATACGATACGACTGTTCGTGCTCTCTGACTCTCCTCCTGAAAAAGATTTGGAATGGACCGAAGACGGAGTGGAAGGATGTAATAAATATTTACAGAGAGTGGCTCAGCTTGCTCTTGATACCTTAGATGAAAATAAAAGTGGTAAAGATGATCAAGGAATTTTGAGTTTAATACACAAAACAATTCAATTAGTTAGCTCTGATTTCGAAAATTTTCATTTTAACAAAGCTATTGCTCGCTTGAGAGAACTTACAAATGCTCTCTATAGTAGCGATATATCTTCTACTATAAAAAAAGAAGGAGTGAAAATTTTGATTAGACTTTTAAACCCAATTGCGCCACATTTAACTGAAGAATTGTGGTCTACCTTGGGTTGTGACACTATACTTGCTTCTTATCCTTGGCCAGTGCCAGATTTAAGCCTGATTAAGGAAGATACAGTAACCATTGCAATACAGACTAATGGTAAGCTTCGTTCAACAATTGAAGTACCAAAAGATACTCCCCAAAAAGAGGTAGAGAGGCTTTCGTTAGAGCTGCAAAACATAAAAAGTTTTTTAAATGATAAAAATATAAAAAAAGTGATATACATCCCAAATAAAATCATCAATATAGTTTATATATAGCTTATTACGCTTTAGATGGTACCAAACGATGCAAAAAATTAAATTTTTAGCTTTTTCTTCTCTTTTTTTAAGCTGCTTGGAGCTGCACGCGGCATCCCATGTTGATATAACCAAGGCCCAGGTTTCAGAAGGAGCAATAATAGCTGCCAGACTTGATTCCATAGAAAAGGGGCTCAATGTATTACAAAATATGTTTACAATTTTTAAGTTCCTCTCAGTTAGCTGGCTCTCAGGGCTATGGAAACGTTGAAAATCATATAAATGTTGATGAAATTGGTGAACAATTTAAATCTGTAAGATCTGATCTCAAAAATATTAAGCAAGAGATTAATCAAATTAATGATAGAATGTTAAAAATCACCTCTGGTGTTGAACATAGGCTTGCAGATTTAGAAGGCCCTATCAAGGAAAAAAAAGAAAATGCTCAAATTATAGACAGGGTTGAGTCACAACTAAATGAAATAGAAAATAGGCTAGATCACAAGTACTCAAATAAATGTTGATAAAGGATTAACTACTCCTGAGGAGCAATTTAGGAATGCTTATTATTTATTAAGAGAGAAAAATTTTGATAGAGCTAAGCGCTTTTGAAAAATTTATCAAAAATAATCCCAATAATTTTAATAAGCAAGAATATGATAAAGCAGCTGTCGAATACTTAAAAGGCTACCAAGTTAGAGCAACTAGCGTAAGAGCTCCTGATAACTTATTAAAATTAGCGGAATCTCTATTTAAGCTTGGGAAACGTCAAGAATGCTGTGTAACAATTGCTAAATTGAATAAAGAATTCCCTAATATATCAATTTCGATAAAAAGAAGTGCGAATCTCAGCTTACAAAGGATGCGGTATGTAATTAGGGCTAAGGTAGCCCTAAAAAAAGATTGAGCTGAGCAGTGAAAAACTTAATATTTCAACCTCTGGCTAAATAAAGCAGGATTCAATTAGTCTTCGAAATATTGATAAATCTTATTTTTAAGTTAATTAGGGGCCTAAAGTTATAGAGAGCGTGGTGGCCCTTTACATGATAAAAGACACCGATAATTTTATATTTAGCGCTAATAATCAAGAGAAGAATGAGTTGTACACTTTTGGTGGTCAAGCTAAAAAACTACTAAAGAATTTTTATTGGACCTATTGACTTTCCAGCTCGACATTCCAGCAGTTGAACAGAATGGCACTACCTTCAAAAAACCGTTTCATTTATGGGTCCTACTTAATGTCCTTGCTGTCATTGAAAGTATCAGCATTGTAGCAAAAGGGCAGCTTGGCAACTATATTTTTTCGTTGCAAACTAGTCTTAGGTACTCTTACCAGGTATGGTAATCAATTCCCCAAACTAAAGAAGTATATCTAGAGGGTGTCTTTCAAAATTGAGTTTTGGATAAGAACAGTTAAAGAAAGGGGTATTTAGAGATCTGAATAAGGTACTATATGTTTATTTTTGAAAA
>JALDTH010000080.1 GCA_030073355.1 Candidatus Midichloria sp.
ATAAACATATAGTACCTTATTCAGATCTCTAAATACCACTTTCTTTAACTGTTCTTATCCAAAACTTAGGTTGATAATATTTTTAAATTGATTAAACTTTTTAGCACAACTTTATGAAAATCAATTTCTTACAGTGTGTTTATATTTGAAATTAATGCGCTATACTTTTCAGTTGGTTATATGATTTTTTAATCTAGGCATTGCTAAACAAGGGTTGTATCAGGTGTTGATTAAAGAGCAACAGCAAAGAGTTATGTCAAGAGCCTTGGAGAAGCGCTTGGTTTTTCTGTTAAATCGAGCTAGATAATGCTTAGAATTCTTTATTTGGCAATGCCCTAATCTATCAGCAAAATTTGAGAGTGTTTACATAAAGATACATAAGGGAAGATAGTAGTGTACGCAACAAACAATGTTATTACTGCAAAGCATGTCGATATGATTTTGTAGAGTGTGATCTGCAGATATACATTGCAAAAGCCTCTTAGCTAACTTTGTCACTCATTTTCTATTTATATTCAAATTGAAATACTTTGTTTATAGGCGCAAGTAGTAAGCTATAAGGCAGGAAAGGGGAGAGGTAAAATTTTTAAAAGAAAAGCAGAGCAAAGAGTTTAGAGGAAATTTTGGCAGGAGCGAGAGGCGTCGAACCCCCAACCCCCGGTTTTGGAGACCGGTGCTCTACCAATTGAGCTACACTCCTAAATATAATAGGGATTTAATTTTTTACTAAAATTGTAAATCACTATAACTTATTATTCAATAATTTCTGCAACAACGCCAGCGCCGACAGTTCTGCCGCCTTCACGAATCGCAAATTTTAATCCCTTATC
>JALDTH010000081.1 GCA_030073355.1 Candidatus Midichloria sp.
TAGTTTCCTTTGCCTCTGTGAGTCCGTTTAAGGATCTTTGATACCTGAATTGTTAAAATGCTTGTAAAAAGGTCATCGACAAAACAAAATAATTCTGTAATACCTTTTTTCAAAAATAAACATATAGTCCCTTATTCCTTAATACCTCTTTAACTATTTTTACCCGAACTCAGGTAAGTAGTTGTAGTCAGTGTAGTGGTAATTATAAGTGTGGTAGTAGTCAGTGGGGACGAGAGATTTAGAAGTATTGAAACTGCATATGGAACACTAGCCGCTGATAAAGTGCCCGCCACCAACTATGTCAGGTATACCATCCCCATTAAAATCTCCCATAACCGACTCTCCACCAAAAGCTCTATTTTAATGCTCATAAATACATTATTATAATTCACGCCAACATTATAATATACCGCCAGATTAAAAGTTCCATCACTGTTACCTAACAGTATAGCAAATTTAAATTTAGATGTAGAATAGAAATGACCATTATCTCTTGTTTGCCATCTTGGTTAAAGTCAGACACTATTATTCTTATAGGGTTATATCGTAGGCCATAATATACAGGCGGCAAAAACCACATTTTCCATAATCAAACTCCTTCAATAAAAGTATGCGTTCTCGAACACTTAATCGTTAATTTTTAAAAGTTAACTTGAAAACCATATTAGCCAAGCTCACCTCGTCTTTAAATTTTTGAGCTATTTTTGGTAAGAAATAACGCATTTAAGCACACCCAATAATGAATAC
>JALDTH010000082.1 GCA_030073355.1 Candidatus Midichloria sp.
GGTGACGAGCTCAATACCTTGATTGCTCAGTGTTTTTGTTAACCCCAGTTTGAGGTAAGTTTTAAAGAAATTATCTGATATGGTTTTAAAGAAGCTGTGTAACCATTAGGTTCTTCTCAATTTCACGATAAATAAGAAAAGTGGTTCCCCTAGTAGAAATATTTTGTTTGATTGATGATTTTTGCAAGCGACAACTCATGTACCAAAGATCCTTAAGAAACTCGCAGAGACAAAGGGAACGAGAGTCTGGGATGATGCTTTCCGAAGTTATAACGATCCTCGTTTTGTTTCATTTGAGGGCATTACCGGATTCAAAGATTTTTACCTAAACTGTGTTCAAATCTCTCTCAGAGAGGAGTTGCCGAAGCTTATCAGCTACAATCGCTTTGTTGAGCTGATGCGAGACGCGGTCACCCCGTTGGTCATTCTGCTGAATTGCTGCAAAGGGAAACAAACAGGTACGTTGACTCAACAAAAAGCTGGAAGGTTTGTCATAACTTACGTATTAGCCGTAATAAGGTCTTTAAAGGCATCGCTCAGCGTGGGAAAACGTCGACCCGGATGGTTCTTTGGCCTCAATGATCAAGGAGAGATTATGTCATTCACACTGACTTCGGGTAATACAGATGATCGAGCCGTTGTCGAGAAACTGACTCAATATTTGACAGGCCTTCTATTCGGAGATCGGTGGTATATAAGCAAAAACACTGAGCAATCAAGGTATTGAGCTCATCA
>JALDTH010000083.1 GCA_030073355.1 Candidatus Midichloria sp.
TTGTTTGGCATAAAATTGAGAAAATGGTTGTCCTGCTTTTTTAAAACCATATCAGGTATTCTTTTTAAAATTACTTTGGAATTTGAGGTTTTTAGCTTCTACAATTTGCTCTTCAGAAGCAGGTTATTGCAGTCTTTTTTTGAAATCATCATAACTTTGAATCACCTTTAGTACCTCTCTAAAAGCCTTTAAGGCATCTTGAAAGCGAAAGCTTACGTCTGTCTTAAAAAGAAGAATCAGTCTATTACTTGAAAACAATTGTTTAACAAAAATATTTTCTATTTCCTGATTAGTTAAGCTAATTCCCTCTCTCAATAAATTTTTAACCGTTTCTAATCTCTTGTTATGTAGCGCACTACTACTTAATATCACTTCTGCTAATTCAATCTTTTTTTCTTGGGCGAGTAGTAATTTCTCAATTCCTGGTATGTCGAACCCTACTTCTCTTAAATTCATAATAACTTTTGTTTTGCCGCACGAACTCTTGCTGATTCCTCCACATCTGATTTAGGAACGCTTATAGATTTATAGAATCTCGGATTTGTTAGTTCTGCTATGCCTCCACAAGGCTCCTCACAGTTATGCCATTATTTTGAATATGAGTAAAATTAAATAACACTAACTCCTGGCAATACAGATGATCGAGTCGTTGTTAAAAAACTGACTCAACATCTGACAGGCCTTTTGTTTGG
>JALDTH010000084.1 GCA_030073355.1 Candidatus Midichloria sp.
TTGTGATGGTGCGTGGAGATTTTATAGCATTCATAAACGCTGTAATCATCTGTACATGCTCATTTATAACGTTCCTCAAAGCCTAAATGACAGGTTCAGGTGGGTTGCCTTGCTCCCGTCACCTACCTTCAAAATCAATAATTTCACCCGCTCCTCTATCAACAGCAATCCATATAAAGGTGTACTCCCACTTCCATTCTTGGTCTTTTTTTATATATGTGCACAGCTCGTCAATCTCTAGGACCTCGATATCCTTAAGTGACTTTGTGCTGTTGCAGCTCTTATCTAACTTTTCTTGCACATAGCGCCCCCCGTCCTTCGATCCATGAAGATATTTGGCTGTTATGGATTCCAGTCAGTCTCTCTATCGTCCTAATCCCGCAGTCCTCAAGGTTAGGTTTTAAGTCTATCATTCATCGTGTATTTCTGTCGCTTATTACCTTCTCGGTAATTCTTTTTGCAATTCTTGCACCCTATTACCTCTTGCTGTCCCTATACCACACCATTCTTCACCTGCTCGCTAGAGCCGCAATATTTACACTTGATTGTCATTTCTACTCCACCCATTCTACTATGAAGATATCATACCCTCTTATTGCCGTCTATAATTTAC
>JALDTH010000085.1 GCA_030073355.1 Candidatus Midichloria sp.
AACAGAGTTATCTTTTATCTGAGTATTGCTATAATCTGGTGTAGGAATTAATATTTGGTACATAAAACATGGGTAATAAGCACATTGGTAATGATGATTTTAGAGTTTTCTTACTAGGCAATTATGCTTATGTTTTACTATTTTATTCTGGATACTTGGCCGCAATCAGCTGTGATGATTTCGCCTATACATTTACCTGCACCTATAAAATTATGAAGTTCGGAAGGAATTTAAGCTATAGTTCATGATGAAGTAGAGTTAATACGCAAAGGTGGATTAACAGCAGAAGATTTAACCTATTTGAAATTTGAAGAATATACTGCAAGACTTACTAAACTTGAATCCTTTATTTCATTGTAGTTACAAGATACAAGCGGCAAATGCTATAACAGAGCATAATAAAGATAAGTTAGATACGTAAGCCACTGTGTGACGATGCTAAATTTAACTTTAATTTACTGCAGTTAGCTTCTGTATCAGGCAATGGAAAGATATTTAAGAGCACGTTAGATTATTGTGGTAGAAGTATATTAAAAAAAGAGCTATATATTAAAGGTACTGAATCAATT
>JALDTH010000086.1 GCA_030073355.1 Candidatus Midichloria sp.
AGAGTGATAAAGCTAAGGAAAGTAAAATAAACCACTTTTACGGTATAACAGGAACCGCTCCTTTTGATTTAATAAAATCTCTAATACTACCTAAATATACTATTATCCATTTGTTTGCTACTACAACCCTATTGCTTTCCGAGGCCAATCTTGCCACAATTGTTCTATAGTTTTGCAATCGAGTAATAGATAAATGCATAGCAGTTCCCAATCCCCTCCCTACCTCTTCCTATAGATTGTAGACCACTCTTTTTTTAAAGTGCCACCTCCATGTCTATATAATGGGATAATCGATTCATCAATAAAAACTATATCCATTAATAACTGTTTAAAGCTTTGTAATTTTGGTATAGTAAATGCCAAAAAAATCCATTCTCTCTACATCTTTTATATCTTGTATAAACCATATGCCAACTATCATATTCTTCTAGAATATCACGGCGTGATCTTCCAATCCTTAAATAATATAATACCCCACAAGAAAACTTATAATGACTTACTTTTGTCGTTCTTCCAGGTTTCTTTTGCGCTCTCTTTATTACTACTACTTCCTTCTTTCTTC
>JALDTH010000087.1 GCA_030073355.1 Candidatus Midichloria sp.
AAATCAGTCCAGTTAAGCGTTTAGTTATATTTGGTACAACTACTCTATTATCAACATTACCATCTGTAAATACGACTCCTTTGGATACTTAAACTGGGGAGAAGATTTAATATTTATTGGTGATGAGCGAGAGCAGATTAACTGGGCTCAATCTAAAATAGGGAAATTAATATTAGTTAAAGGCGGTCCTATAGAACTAACAAAGAAGCTAAATAAGCAAGTGTTCTTTGACCAAGGAGACCTTCTCACCACTCGCTTAAAAATAAAAGCAGTGCCAGCTATTGTAGAGCAGAAAGGGAAATTACTGAAAATTAGCGAGATAAATATTAATTGAAATGTTGCAGTATTTGAGCAAAGATAACATTGTGGATCAAAACTGATAAATGGAGGTAAGTGTATGAAAAAATGGTCATTACAAGAGGCAAAGAAATATTTAGCTGCAATAGTAGACGATGTTTTGCGTGGCGATGTGCAAGCAATTGTAAAGCCCAACGGTGAAGTGGTATATTTAATAC
>JALDTH010000088.1 GCA_030073355.1 Candidatus Midichloria sp.
TACTTGGAAGGCATTGGAATAAGATCAATCGAAAGATTAGAGAATGTATCAAACCCACTGATAATCTATTGGATTCGCCATTTCTCATAATTAATCCGCAAGGAAATCAAGTGCAGTCATATCCCAGAAAAGTCATAAGATATAGAGATTCTTGAGATGGATGAGTTTTCACATATTACAAAAAAAGCAAAACCGAGCTTATGTCTGGCTTGCTGTTGACAGAAACAGGAATAAAATTATTGATCCAAGTAACTGACTTCAGGATTTCTGCTCTTATTTTGCAATGGCTAGTAGAATTGAGAAAATATTAAAATATTGTATACATTTGACGTCTATGCAAAATATAGATTGGCTTTACGACATGTAATCACTAAGGCAGAGACTTCTTTGGTTGAGTACAAGAATTCTTTAATCATACATTATCTGGCTCGCTTCAACATGGGAACTAAGAGATATAGTAAAGCCATGATTGATAATCCATTTATTGCTTCTTTTTTGTAAAC
>JALDTH010000089.1 GCA_030073355.1 Candidatus Midichloria sp.
GCCCTATGGTGATTAATGAATTGCGCAGGGGAAATACATGACTAAACATAAATTTCCAGAGGACACTCCGATATCAAAGAAATAATAATCAATTATGATGAAGTATTAGATAGTGATGAGGCGGCGATTCTACTTACTAGACTCCGCAGATGGGGTAAGACCCTTAATATGGATATGCTGAAAAACTCCTTGGAAATTAAAGTTGATAAAGAGGGTATACCATTAGATGAAAATCCTGATAGGGTATTATTTGAAGGTGGAAGATACATTTTTGAATCGGGAGAAGAAAAACAATTAGAATCACTTTGCTAAAGTAAATAATGGCGCTTATATGGAAGAACAGGGATAGCATCCAGTTATCTTTGTCACTTTTGGAGATATTGCTAATACTAACTAACTCTATAGAAGATTTGAGAAATGCACTTAAAGTTAAGATAACAAAGGTATTTAGGGAATACGATTTAAACCATATAGAAA
>JALDTH010000008.1 GCA_030073355.1 Candidatus Midichloria sp.
TTATGTCTTCAAACCCAACAAACCCTCTCTCTCATGGAAAAATAAACTCAAACCTACTTACTCCAAATTGAGGGTAAACTAGATAAGAGAACAAGGCTTGTGTAAGTGTATGTATGCGCAAAGCCAGCCGAGACCATACTTAAGTGTTTAGATGAGTAAAAAACTAGACATGGTATAAAAAGCAAACGAACCTTGCCGTCCCAATCCAATATTGCTATAGGCTTTTCAACCCTCTTCATTTACTAAAGATATGCGTATTTACTGTTACAAAACTTACAAAAATGCCGCACACCATAGTAGTTTTTTTCAACTAATTCAGTCCGAATTCTGACGAATTCCGACTTTTTTAAATTAGTTATTTTCACTACTGCCATTAGTGCTCATCATTTCCCTATCACGCATATGAGCAAACTTTTTCATCTTATTAAGGTATAAACCAGTTCCAGCAGGAATTAATCTACCCACAATAACGTTTTCTTTAAGCCCAATTAGGTTATCAATCTTACCCGCAATAGCTGCTTCTGTTAAAACACGAGTTGTCTCTTGGAAAGAGGCTGCTGAGAAGAAAGAGCGAGTTTGTAGCGATGCTTTTGTAATACCTTGTAAAACAGGAATCGCCATAGCAATACTATAGCCATCTTTTATTGCCTTAGCATTAACTTTTTCAAATTCTTCTTTATCGACCTGTTCGCCTACTAAGAATGTAGTTTCTCCAGCATCAACTATCTCAACTTTTTGCAACATCTGACGCAATACTACTTCAATATGTTTGTCGTTTATTGACACGCCCTGCAATCTATACACCTGCTGTACTTCTTGGACCATATATTTTGCAAGAGCTTCAACGCCCATAATCCTCAAGATATCATGCGGAGAAGGATTTCCTTCCATGAGCATATTACCTTTAGAAACATAATCACCTTCATTGACAGTAATATGACGGCCTCTGGGGATGAAGTACTCTACCGGCTGTACACCTTCAAGAGTTGGTTTGATAATGATTCTATGCTTTGATTTATAATCTTTACCGTATTCAACGTATCCATCTATTTCGCTGATAATAGAGTGGTCCTTAGGTTGCCTTGCCTCCACCAATTCGATAACGCGAGGTAAACCTCCAGTAATATCCCTACTTCTTGAAGACTCTTTTGGAATTCTTGCAATAACGTCACCCGCATGAACTGATGCTTTATCAGAAATATTTAAAATCGCACCAACCGGCAAAAAATACCTTGCTTCTAAGCCATTAGCAAGTGTCATAACTTGCCCATTATCATCAAGTAATACTACTCTTGGACGAAGCTCTTCACCTTTAATATACTTTTTGCTATCAGTAATAACCCAGTTTGCAATACCAGTAACCTCATCTTGCATTTCTTTCACTGAAATACCTTCAACTAGATCAACGAATGAAGCTTTACCACCTTTTTCGACTATAATCGGAACAGTGAACGGATCCCATTCAGCAATTTTATCCCCAGGCTTTATATTCTGCCCATCTCCCATTAATAGCCTTGCCCCATAAGGAAGCTTATAGCAAGCTTTTTCTATATTGTGGCTATCAAGGATAACAGCTTCACAGTTACGGCTCATCAATATCTTCTTACCACTGCTATCTATAACGATGTTCTTATGAATTAACTTCATAATACCAGTATATGAAGCGATAGCGCTAGATTGTACGGTAGTCTTTTGTGCTGCTCCCCCAATATGGAAAGTTCTCATCGTTAGCTGAGTACCAGGTTCACCAATTGATTGAGCTGCAATTACGCCAACCGCTTCTCCTTTACTGACTAATCTACCGGTTGCTAAATCCCTACCATAACAATGCGCACATACACCACCTCGTGCCTCGCAAGTAAGAATAGATCTAACTTTAACTGAATCGATACCGACTTCTTCTATTTTATCAACAACTACTTCTTCTATGAGTTTGTTTTTGCCAATAATTAATTCGCCAGTAATCGGATGATAAACCTCACCTATTGAAACGCGACCTAATATCAAATCAGAAAGAGGAACAACTACTTCACCGTTCTCAACGATCATCTGCATTATAACTCCTTTAGAAGTGTCACAGTCATCTTCTGTGACTACACAATCCTGAGCAACATCAACCAATTTTCTAGTTAAATAACCAGAGTTGGCGGTTTTTAATGCGGTATCAGCAAGACCTTTACGAGCACCGTGGGTAGAAGTAAAGAATTCTAATTCACTCAAGCCTTCTTTAAAGTTTGAGATAATAGGAGTTTCAATAATTTCACCTGATGGTTTTGTCATAAGACCCCGCATACCAGCAAGCTGTTTAATCTGAGCAGCAGAACCTCTCGCTCCAGAGTCTGCCATCATATAAATATTATTAATGTTTTCCTTGGTTTTACTTTTATTAGCTCCACCTGATATCATTTTCATCATGTCAACAGCTATTTTGTCAGTACACCTTGACCACGCATCAACTATTTTATTATATTTCTCACCTATGGTAATCAAACCATCTGCATACTGATTCTCATATTGTCTCACTTCAGCCATACTTTCATCAACATGCTTATGCTTGGTCCCTGGAACAATCATGTCATCCTTACCGATTGAAATACCTGATTTCATAGCATGAGTAAATCCTAACTGCATCAAGTGATCTGCGAAAATCACTGTACTCTTTTGCCCACAATACCTATATACCGTATCAATAAGAGCAGAGATGTCTTTCTTGGTCATTACTTTATTAACAAGGTCAAAGCTAATATTAGAATCCTTAGGTAAAACTTCAGATATTAAAACTCTACCTGGTGTCGTATTAGCTACGAATGATGTGACATTTCCATTAATATCTACTCTCGTTCTACGACATTTAATTTTAGCATGTAATGATACCTTTCCAGAGTGCATAGCATGCTCCAGCTCACCTATTGTGCCAAACATACTGCCTTCGCCTGGCTCGTTATCAAACTGTAAGCTCATATAATAGAGCCCTAATATTATATCCTGAGAGGGAACGATAATTGGTTTACCATTCGCTGGACTTAAAATATTGTTGGTAGACATCATCAACGCTCTAGCTTCAAGCTGGGCTTCAATTGAAAGAGGGACATGCACAGCCATCTGATCTCCGTCAAAGTCAGCATTAAATGCGGCACAAACTAATGGATGGAGCTGTATTGCTTTACCTTCAATTAGTAAAGGTTCAAACGCCTGTATACCAAGTCTATGAAGGGTAGGAGCACGATTTAATAATATTGGATGCTCTCTAATGACTTCTTCAAGTATATCCCAGACTTCTGGACGTTCTGCTTCGACCATTTTTTTAGCAGACTTTAAGGTCGTTGCGATACCATAAAGTTCTAACTTAGAATATATAAATGGCTTAAATAATTCAAGAGCCATTTTTTTAGGCAAGCCGCATTGATGGAGCTTTAATTCAGGCCCAACTACAATTACTGAACGGCCCGAATAGTCAACACGTTTACCTAAGAGGTTCTGCCTAAAGCGCCCTTGCTTTCCTTTTAGCATATCAGCTAAAGACTTGAATGGCCTCTTATTAGAGCTTTTTAGGGCTTTGCCTCTTCTGCCATTATCAAATAATGCATCCACTGATTCTTGTAGCATCCTTTTTTCGTTTCTTATAATGATATCAGGAGCTTTTAATTCTATAAGCCTTTTTAAACGATTATTACGATTGATAACTCTTCTATATAATTCATTTAAATCCGAAGTTGCAAATCTTCCACCATCAAGCATTACTAATGGCCTTAAATCAGGAGGAAGAACTGGTAATACCTCCAGCACCATCCATTCAGGATTATTACCAGAATCAATGAATTGTTCTACCAGCTTTAAACGTTTCACTATTTTCTTACGCTTAGTTTCAGAGCTAGTAGTAATTAAGTCTGAACGTAAAAGCGCACGTTGTTCTTCAAGATTAATATCTCTTAACAGTTTTTTCACAACGTCTGCTCCTGTTTCTGCTGTGAACACCGCCTCACCAAGTTCATCTTGAGCTCTATAAAATTCTTCTTCAGATAGGATTTGACCGTACTTAAACGAAGTTAAACCAGGGTCAGTGACAATATAAGCTTCAAAGTAAAGTACCTTCTCAACGTCTTTTAAAGACATATCTAACAAGATACTAATTCTAGATGGCAAAGAGCGCAAAAACCATATGTGTACTACCGGAGTAGCAAGTTCGATGTGCCCCATTCTTTCACGTCTTACTTTAGAAGTGGTCACTTCAACTCTGCATTTCTCGCAAACAATACCTCTATATTTCATGCGCTTGTACTTACCGCAAAGACACTCATAATCTTTGACCGGCCCAAAAATTCTAGCGCAAAATAGGCCGCCATTTTCTGGCTTAATTGTCCTATAATTTACAGTATCAGGTCTAGTAACTTCCCCAAAAGACCAAGCTCTTATTTTCTCAGGGCTGACAATCGATATCCTTATTTTCTCGAAATCTTGGTTATTATGGGCTATCCCGAAATAGTCAAAG
Source organism: Candidatus Midichloria sp. (assembly GCA_030073355.1). GTDB lineage: Bacteria > Pseudomonadota > Alphaproteobacteria > Rickettsiales > Midichloriaceae > Midichloria. The sequence continues at coordinate 4,490 of JALDTH010000008.1, forward strand.
TTGTTATTATTATGTGTTTTCACATCAGCCTTAGCTGGACCTCTTGGCTGAGTTGTATCAAATAGTATTTGCCGTACCAATTCGCTCATAATTACCACAATCTATTATAAATTTTTATTAAAAAAGATAAGCTTAGTGTTCATCTTCTAGCATTTCTACGTTTAGCCCTAAAGAACGGAGCTCCTTAACCATCACATTAAATGATTCAGGGATTCCGCATTCAAATACCGGATCGCCTCTTACTATAGCAGCATATATCTTAATACGTCCTGTGATATCGTCAGCTTTGAACGTAATTTTCTCTTGCAACGTATAAGCTGCACCATAAGCTTGTAATGCCCAACATTCCATTTCACCAAAACGCTGTCCACCGAAATGAGATTTACCTCCAAGAGGCTGTTGAGTAACAAGGCTATAAGGCCCAATTGATCTTGCATGTATTTTGTTGTCAACTAAGTGATCCAATTTCATCATATAGATATAGCCAACTGTTACCTTTCTATCGAAATATTCTCCAGTTCTGCCATCAATTAATCTAATCTGCCCTGAAGTGTCTAACCCAGCTTTTGTTAACAATTTATTCAACTCTTCCTCTTTGACTCCATCAAACACAGGGGTTGCAAAAGGGATACCTTTTGTTAGATTTTTAGCTAGATCCTTAGCTTCTTTTTCGCTTAAGCTAGCGATTAATTCTCTAGCTTGCTCATCACTGCTTCTGCTAGAGTCATAAACTTCGTACAGAGCATTTCTTAGATTATTTGCTTCACCATTTACAACAACAGTATCTAGCATTTTGCCGATTTGCTTACCTAAATTAGCAGATGCCCAACCTAAGTGTGTTTCTAAAATTTGTCCCACATTCATCCTTGAAGGGACACCAAGAGGGTTTAAGACTATATCAACCGGTGTGCCGTCTTCTAAGAACGGCATATCTTCAACTGGAACAATTTTAGAAACCACACCCTTATTACCGTGCCTACCAGCCATTTTATCACCTGGCTGTAGCTTTAACTTTTTAGCTATATAAACTTTAACAACCTTTAGGGCGCCCTGCGGTAGGTCATCACCACTTTGGATTTTTTCAACTTTATTTTTATAAATAGTATCGAGCTCCTCAAGTGACTGGTTATACGAAGCCCTAATTTTTTCAAGTTCAAGCATAACATTCTTGTCATCGATACTGATTTGCCACCATTGTTTCTTAAGCAAGGCTTCTAAATCAGTTTCCATTAAGGGTTTCCCAACCTTCAGTGTTTTTGGTCCGCCGAGAATCATTTTACCTAAACAAAGTTCTTTTATTTTTGAGTAGGCAAAATTCTCAATAATAGCAATTTGATCGTCTCTATCTTTAGAAATTTTTTCAATTTCAAAACGCTCAAGAACCATTGCTCTCTCATCTTTTTCCACGCCTCGTCTAGTGAAAACCCTAACTCCAACAACAACACCACCGCCGCCAGGTGGTACTCTAAGTGATGAGTCTTTTACATCTTTCGCCTTTTCACCAAAAATAGCTCGTAGCAATTTTTCTTCAGGCGTTAATGGAGATTCTGTTTTTGGCGCAATTTTTCCAACTAATATATCACCAGAGTTAACTTTTGCTCCTACATGCACTATACCTACTTCATCAAGATGCTTTAGGTTCTCATCTCCAACATTTGGTATGTCACGAGTCACCTCTTCAGGTCCAAGCCTCGTGTCTCTTGCGATAACTTCAAATTCTTCTATGTGTAAAGACGTGAAAACATCTTCTTTTGAAATACGTTCGGAAATCAAAATTGAATCTTCAAAATTATACCCATTCCACGGCATGAACGCGACTAAAACGTTGCGTCCGAGAGCAAGCTCTCCTAGTTCAGTACAAGATCCGTCTGCTATTATATCACCTTTTGACACTTTATCTCCAACACTTACAATAGGCCTTTGCGTCATGGACGTACCTTGGTTGGACTTTTGGAATTTAGTTAAAGTATATATATCAACACCAGGAGCGCTATCTTCATCTGAAGATTCACATCTTATTACTATCCTTCTTGCGTCAACTTGATCAACAATACCGTCTCTTCTAGCAATCAAAACAGCCCCTGAATCACGAGCAACTACTGCTTCCATCCCTGTGCCTACTAACGGAGCTTCATTTTTTAATAATGGAACAGCCTGACGTTGCATGTTTGAGCCCATCAAGGCGCGGTTAGCATCATCATTTTCTAAAAATGGAATTAAGGAAGCAGCGACTGATACTAACTGTTTTGGAGAGACGTCAACATATGTAATTTCTTTTGCTAGAACTGTTACATATTCTCCCTTTCTTCTAGCTCTTACCATTTCAACTGCAAAAGAGCCATCCTTATTTAATGCAACATTTGCTTGGGCGATTGTATGCTTAGACTCTTCTATTGCCGATAAATAGTCAATAACATCTGTTACTTTACTATCAATAACCCTTCTATATGGGCTTTCAATGAAACCATATTTGTTGATTCTTGCATAAGTAGCAGTGGAGTTAATCAAACCAATATTTTGTCCCTCTGGGGTTTCAATTGGGCATATCCTACCATAATGGGAAGGATGCACATCCCTCACCTCAAAGCCTGCCCTCTCTCTTGTTAATCCACCTGGACCAAGAGCTGACAATCTTCTTTTATGGGTAACTTCGGCTAATGGATTTGTCTGATCCATGAATTGTGAAAGTTGAGAAGTTCCGAAAAATTCACGCACTACTGACATTAATGTTTTTGAGTTAATTAGGTCGTGAGGCATTACGGCATCAATCTCTACCGCGTTCATGCGCTCAATAATTGCGCGTTCCATTCTAACTAGACCGAGTCTAAACTGGTTTTCAACTAATTCTCCAACTGCTCTTACTCTCCTGTTACCCAGGCTATCTATATCATCGATTTCTCCTGACCCGTCTTTTACTGCTATGATATACTTAACAACAGCTAAAATATCCTCTTTAGTTAGCACGGTAAACTCTTCAGCAATATCTAATCCATGTTTAGCATTAATTTTCATTCTTCCAACCGCAGAAAGATCATATCTTTCACTGTCAAAGAATAAAGAGTTAAACAAATTCTCTGCAACCTCATTAGCAACTGGTTCGCCTGGCCTTAAAATTCTATAAATATCGCCTAACGCATCTTCTTTGGAAGAGTTCTTGTCAGCCATCAAGGTGTTTCTTATGTATGGCCCTACTCTTACATTATCGATATCTAGTATATTAATTTCTTTAACATCAGCAGCTTCAACTTGCTTTAAGAGATTGCTCGTTATTTCATCACCTGCTGAAAGCAATTCCTCGCCACTTTCTTTATTTACAATAGACGTAGCAACATAACGTCCTAAGATATCATCCGGAGAGAGTATATAATCCCTTTTTTGCTGCTGCTCTTTAAGTTTTTTTATTACATTTGGAGTAACTCTAATCCCTGTTTTTATAATAAACTCCCCAGTATCTGCGTCAATAATATCTCGCAGTACCTTAGTACCCTTAAAATCTTCAGGATTAAACTCAGCAATCCAAGAATCCCCTTTTTTTCGGAATTTTTTAAAATTATAAAACTCTTTTAGTATTTGATTCTTATCATACCCTAATGCCCGTAGAAGGGTGGTCACATACATCTTGCGCTTTCTGTCTATACGGAAAAATAATAAATCTTTCGCATCAAATTCAAAATCAAGCCATGATCCTCTATAAGGTATAATCCTTGCGTAGTATAGGTACTTACCAGCTACGTTTCCTTTACCTTCGTCATGGTAATAAAATACACCTGGCGACCTATGCATTTGAGATACTATAACTCTTTGAGCTCCATTGATAATAAAAGTTCCACTCTCCGTCATGAGTGGAATTTCACCCATGTATACGCTCTGTTCTTTAATCCCTTTAACTTCCTTTATGCCAGCTTCTTCATCAGTATCCCAAACAATCAGACGTAACACTACTCTTAAGGGAGCAGCGTAATTAACTCCGCGTTGAATACATTCTTCTATATCGTATTTAGGGGCCCCAAGTTCATAGCTTACATACTCAACTGTAGCTTTACCATCGTAATCTGAAATAGGAAATATCGAACGAAGGACTGATTCTAAACCTCTGCTTTGCCTACTACCCGGCGCAATATTAATTTGTAAAAAATCTTCATAGGATTTTTTCTGAACTTGTATAAGATTAGGAATCTCTGCCACACTAGAGATTTTACCGAAATTTTTTCTGATACGTTTTTTTAGCGCAAGTAAAGACACAGCCACACCGTAAACTCATTAAACAAAGTAAAGAAAAGGAGGCAAAAAGCTTAAGCTCCTGCTTCCTTTTCCAAAAATAATATCGAAGATACGCTAAATTTATTTAATTTCAACTTTAGCACCTACTGCTTCAAGGAGTTGTTTAATTTTTTCAGCATCCTCTTTAGAGATTCCAGATTTCACAGCTTTTGGAGCGCTCTCAACTAATGTTTTAGCTTCAACTAGCCCCAAACCTGTTGCGCTTCTTACTTCTTTAATTACTGCAACTTTATTTGCGCCAGCTTCTAGTAACATTACATCAAATTTCGTTTGAGCTGCAGCTTCTGAAGCTGCAGCAGCTGAAGAAACAGTCATAGGAGCAGCAGCACTAACACCCCATTCTTGTTCTAATAATTTAACTAATTCAGCCGCTTCCATGATCTTAAGAGCGGAAAGTTCTTGAACTATTTTCTCTAAATTTGACATTTTCAATATCTCCTGTTTTAAAAATTTAAAATTTTATTTTTCTGAATGCAAAGCAATAACCATTGCAATTTGTCTGGCAGGTTCTTGTATAAGTGACAATAATTTAGCGCGCAATTCATCAAGTGATGGTAGCGTTGCTAACATGTTTATATGCTCAACACCTACTTTTTCCTGTCCAATTACTCCACCAATGACTTCTAATTTCCCATCATCTTTGCAAAACCTCATTAATGCCTTAGCTGCAGTAGTGGGCTCGCTTGCGCATACAACGGAAACCGGCCCCGTTAGTAGTTCTGATAAACTTTCATACCTAGTGCCTTTTACAGCAATTTTCATTAAGGTATTTTTTGCTACAAAATATTTTCCATCAGCTTCCTTTTTAATGCTCTTACGAACATTATTAGCTGTGGATACAGTGAGCCCACCTTTATTACGTGCCAAAATCACTACTTCGCTTAACTCAAATAAGACCCTAATCCGCTCAACAGCCTCTTGTTTTGCAACCCTATTCACTATTTCACTCCAAATTCATTAAAACTAATTATTACTTAAAATAGGTGAGCATCTTAAACCAGCATATTTCTCAAGTCAAGTGCTATGGATGGACCATGTGTAGTACTGATATACATTTTTTGCATATATATACCTTTCACACTTGCAGGTTTCGCGTTTAAAACTGCATTATATAAAGCGGCAATATTTTCCTTAAGAGCTGACAAAGCAAAACTTAACTTACCAACACCTGCATGAATTAGACCTGCCTTCTCAACCTTATATTCAACTTGACCTGACTTAGCATTCTTGACCGCTGTCGCTATATTATCAGAAACAGTCCCTAATCTAAGGTTCGGCATTAATCCTTTAGTACCAAGGATTTTACCAAGCGTTGCCATTTTAGTCATAAAGTCAGGTGTTGCAATACAGACATCAAAGTCCATTTCCCCACCTTTAACTTTTTCTATTAAATCTCCACTACCAACAATGTCTGCACCCGCTTTCAAAGCTTCGTCGTGGCGTTCATTTTTAGTAAACACCGCAACACGTACTTTTTTACCTAAACCATGTGGCATAGGTATTACTCCTCTTACCATCTGGTCTGAATGTTTAGGGTCTACTCCTAGTTTAAAAACAATCTCGACACTTTCATCAAACTTGCTCTTAAACTTTTCGCTGTATTGCTCTAATATATTTAGAGCCTCGTCTAAAGTATAGAACTTATTTTGATCAACCAAAGTTCTTGCTCCATTTATTCTCTTATTATGCGCCATTATCTTAAAACCTATTCTACAACTTGAACACCCATAGAACGTGCTGTTCCTTTTACCATATTTACAGCAGATTCTAAATCATCTATACCCATATCAACCATTTTTATCTTAGCAATTTCCTTAATCTTATCAATAGCAATCTGCCCAGCTGTTGCCCTGCCTGCAGTCTTAGAACCACTAGCAATACCTGCAAACTCTTTAACGAAATAACTCACTGGTGGATTCTTTAAAATAAAGCTGAAAGATTTATCAGCATAAGCACTAATAATCACAGGAATTGGAGCTCCTTGCTTCATTTCTTTAGTCCTGTCGTTAAATTGCCTACAAAACTCCATGATATTCAAACCTCGCTGACCAAGAGTGGGACCAATAGGAGGAGCAGGGTTAGCTTTACCCGCAGGAATCTCTAATTTTATCTCAGCAATCACCTTTTTTTTCATAATAACACTACTTATCTATCAAATTTTCTCAACTTGGTTAAATTCAAGCTCTACGGGAGCCTCTCTCCCTAAAATAGAAACTAGCACTCTTAACCTCAATTTTTCTTTATCAACTTCCTCGATAACTCCAGTAAAAGTTTCAAATGGGCCATCAGTTATCCTAATCACTTCATGCAACTCAAAAGACACTAGTGCATCCTTAGCGATACTGCCCTCTTCAACTTTCTTCAATATCCTTTCTACTTCCTTTTCTGAAACCTTAGCCGGCCTATTATCAGCTCCCAAAAATTTGGCAACATTGGGAATTCTCTTTACTAATCCCCAGGCACTTTCATTCATATGCATCTTAATGATTATATAACCAGGAAGAATTTTCTTTTTAGTATCAACTTTCTTTCCTCTTCTTATCTCAGCATAACTTTCAGTAGGTACAATAACCTCCTCAAAAACATCGCTCATACCTTTTTTTATCGCTTCTTCTCTTATAGCCTTTGCAACTTTATTCTCACAGCCAGATGTAGTGTTGACGATATACCAATCTGAACTCACTTTATCCTCCGATACCAAGAAGCAGTTTTACAGCTTTATATATGATAGAATCAACAAGTAAAAATAACAATCCAGCAAGACCTACAGCAATAATAACGAACAAAGAAACCAGCGTAGCTTCCCTAAAGGTAGGCCACTTAACTTTGATCACTTCCTGTTTCACTTCTCTTAAAAAACTTACCACTTTCACTATTTTGCTCAAAAACATTAATATACCTTAACTATGGTATAACTTACCGTCATTACAGCTAAAGTATTTTAATCTGAATGCGAAGAGCAAAGTGTAGCAAAACTACATGAGCGACCGAGCGACGCATAGTCAAATTATAAAAACCCAGCTATGTAACTTATTATAGCTCGTAGGTTAGTATAATTGCTTTCAGCTTTCTGTCAAGTAATCAGTAATACCTACCCACTATTTTTCGATTATTTTTTAATTAATTAGTTAACTCAACTTAAAAAAGGGAACATTTACTCTGGGAATTGTTCTTTTTTTCTAAAGTTCTTTTCTTTATCAAAAAAACCACCTAAGAAGCCCGGCATTAACATAGAGAATGGATTGATAATTATAGACATATGATCAATATCTCCAATTACAGAAAAATGCGTCGCTATAATTCCACTATCCTCTCCGCCTGATAGCATCTTTCCAATTAGCGGTATATGTTTAGTAGCAGTATTTATTATATTAGAAGGCACTATAATACCTTCTCCCGAAATTTTTCCACTTTCTTCATTTAGAACCCCAGAACATTTTATATGAAGCGATGGCCCGGTAATCACTAATCTATCTACAAATACCTTTTTCTTATTATAGACAATACCTGCACTCATCTTATCAAAATATATGCCTTTATTATTTAAAATATCTATTAACCCCTTAAAAGAGGTAAGAGGAGAAATAAGTTTTGCAAGTAAAGGAGCCTTCTTGATATAAAAATCCAATACGAATAGCTTTCCTTTCATAAGATCTTTTTCATCAAATTCTCCCTTAAACTCTAGGGTTCCTCCCTCCATTTTATCATACAAACCAAATGCGCTTAGCGCTTTGTAAGCCGAATCCGTCACTATCGATATAATTGGATGACTATAGAAAATATTAATCTTAGTATTATCAAAAAAACTACCTACCAGTGAGAACTCTCTGCATTTACCAGCCTTGCAAGATAAATTAATTTTAGGAGCAATGAAAGTTTGCCCTTGATGTAGTATAATACTTTTGAAATCTGTTTTTAAAATAAAACTATTACTACTACCTTTGCCGAGACCTGAATCTTTAACTAAACCGATTACATTGATTTTGCTTAAGTCTATTTCATCACCATGTAACTGCAGCTTTACATCTCCTTGATAACTTTTACTGTACTTAAAGCTGAAATCAGTTGTATTTATTCTGCTCTTTTCAGAAACTAATTGCACAAGTCCTTCTTCATTTAAAATACCACTTCCCGTGCTACTAAAGGTCGGCAAAGTCAATGAATATGTCGGCATATCAATTAAAGCATTTGCAGCTGCGCCATGGATACTAAATGATAACTCTCCTTTTTCACCAATTTTCTTCTCAATTCCGAGTGGATGAGCGAGCGCTAATTGTTGCAAATCAAAAGAACCACTAACATTATATTGATCACCCAATAAGAAAATATTTATACTACCTTTTAATTCTCCATCTGCTATCTCGCTTTTAAAAATCCCGTTCTTCTTCAACTCATCAATCGAAGCATGCACAGTAATGTTAGTTTTAATCCCAGGCTCATTGGACACGTTCTTCTCTAAATCGAAACTAGCTCTGATAGCATGATTAACCATGCCTTCACCGCGTATATTTAACTTTGTTCCAATAAATTGACCACTAATATCAAATTTCGATAAGCTTACTAGGCCACGTAATGCTCTATTTGAAACATTTTTCATTTTTGAATGCACAACTACACTCTTTTCATCAAGAACAAACTCTTGAGTTAGCGGAATGACTATTTTTATTTCCGTCTCAACTTCACCCTTAAAATTTTTTAATTCTCGGTTATTAGACTGAGCATAGGCAAAACCTATATCTATAATATCTTGGGCCAATCCTACCACCTTACCATTTAAAACCAGCTCAACTTGCTCGTCTTTATAATTTACAACACCTACCATGTTATTAGTTCTGCTGTTTAATATAGTTGCATCATTAAGCTTCAGTACAACCTCTTCAGCAGAAACCTCGACTACTCCTTCATTTATGTGAACAACTGGCACAATATAAGGCAGAGGCATACAGCGCACTATATTATTCGCTAAATTCACACGTATGTTGATCGACTCCTTGGGTAGGGGACGGCTCGAATTTAAATCAACGTTAATTTTAGCATCTACACCCGTTACATATCCTTTATCCAAATTTGAAGCTAACCAGGTCCTTGTCCCCTCTAAAATAAACGAAGGCCAATAATCCAAAACTGATCTCAACTTCATTTTCCCCGCTATTATATTACCAACTAACTTGCCATTCTTATTAGCAATTAAAGCTTTTAATGTAAGATCATCTGCTTCCAAAACAGAGGTTGCTTCAATATCATATTGACTTGATATCCTGCCTGATAATAAAAATTTCTTAGGTACTATATCATGTTTCAGACAATCATTCTTTTGTATGAAACCATGATAGTGAACAACATCAAAATTTAAGTATTCCAATCCACTTCTTCCTATTTTGCCGCCTAGAGTTAGGTCCAGCTTTAAATTACTCTGGATTTTTGTATAATAAGTAGAACTAGCCCATAATAAGGATATAGGTATAAAATTTAACTTACCTCCTAACTCAATCACACTAGGGTTAGTAGTATCAATACTAAAATCAAAGTTTATAAAATCATTGCCTGCATTAAGGTCTCCGTTAAAATTAAAAATCCTATCCTCAATTGAGGTAAAATTGAGGTTATTTAAACTTAAAGTTAAAACTGTTTTTTTATCTGCATCCCGTATTTTAAAGTTAATATCTCTTAGCAATTTAGGTAAATAGCTTATGAATCCGATGTGAGACATTAAATAAGCTTTCATGGATTTTGCAACATGTTTAGGAGTTTTTTTCACCGTAATGTTATTAGGTAGCGGTGCTCTACTAAGCTCGATATCAGATGAAATTGAAATATGAGAAAGAGCTTCTATGAAACTACCTCTTAGTACCTTACTAACATAAATGTCCATCTTAAGGTACGGTATTCCCATTGTATTTTGTCTATAGGTAACTTTTAGATCAAAAACGGAGAAATCCACAGCGTTATCTTCCACTTCCAACTCAACATGGTCTATTTCAATTTTTGTGCCTTCTATACAGCGCTCTAAAATTGTTCCTATTAACTTTCCAATAAATTTTGAGGAGACTGGCCCATAGTACTTTAAAAAGAGAAAACCACTACCTAAGATAGTAACGGAAAATATAATTAATACAGTAAAAAATATTACAATACTTTTTAATTTACTAATTACTATCCAAAATTCATTCATACTTTAGAATTAATCATTAATATGGTATGAGTTGCATTATCACTAATTAAGAAAGAAAATGAACTCTTTTATAAGTAAATCAAACAATTCTCCTTCTATCAATTTTATGTTTATTATCTTTAATAAATTAAGAAATATATACATTTTTCTTATCTTTTTATCTATAATTTTCTTATACCAATTATCAAGCGCCCAAAATCAGGAAATCATAAAAGAAGTTGAGAAGTACTTAAACCAAATTAAAACAGCTAAGGCGCAATTCAAACAAATAGGGCCAGAAAAAGGAATGGAAAGAATTGGCTTTTTCTATATCGCAAAACCTGGAAAGCTCAAGTGGGAGTATTTAAACCCTAAAAAAATCACAGTAATCAGTGATAATAACAAAGTATCCTACTATGATCATGAAATGGAGGAATTGACCAAAATTGATCAAGACCATACTCTGGCTAAATTACTTACTACACAGAATATTTCTCTAAAGAAGATGGTTAATATAATATCCATAATCGAAAAAAAGAATAGCGTTGAAGTAATCGCTTCTAAAAAGGAAAAAGAGGTGGATCAATATCCATATTTAGTATTAAATTTTAAAAGAAAACCTACACTCGCTATAGATAAAATAATTGTAGTGAATGACAAAATTACCTTAACAGAAATTTCCCTTGCTGATTTAGATATCAACACACCAATAGCAGAATCTGAGTTCAAATTTAAGAATCCAAGTTTTTTCGCTCCAAGAGATAATTAATATTTTAACCTTATCTGCTTTAGGTTATATATATTTCCCATAAAAAGCAAAAAGAAGTTGTTTGTGGAAGTAGATAAGTTTTTATTAGAAATTTTTAGCGAAGAGATACCTGCCAGCATGCAAAATTCTACAGCTGAAACTTTATTTAAAGAGGTCATTAATACTATTGGGAATATATTTAAAACAACCAAGATTTCTGGGCGTTACTTCTCAACACCAAGAAGAATAGGGTTCTTTATAGATAACTTACCTACTAAAATTCCAAGTTTTACTGAAGAAATAAGAGGCCCGAGAATTAACTCAACTGAGCAGGCCGTTGAGGGCTTTTTAAAAAAATACCAAATCTCTTCCAAGGAGCATTTAGAACAAAGAGGAGACTTCTATTTTTGGATTAATAAGCAAGAAAACAAGAAAATAATGGACATACTGCCAAAGATTGTCCAAGAACATCTTGGCACATTAATTTGGCCAAAATCGATACGCTGGGCTGATTATGAAATAAAATGGGTAAGACCAATACATAATATTCTATGCTTACTTGGAGACCAAATAATTGAGATAAATTTTGGGCATATAAAATCAAATAATTATACCTATGGGCATAGATTCATGGCCCCAGAAAAAATTATTATCCAAAATGTGGATATATATGAAGAAGCACTAAAAAAAGCGTTCGTTGAAATTTGGCCGCAGAATAGAAAAAAAACAATCAAAGAAAATTTAAGCAATCAAGCTAGCAAATTGGGAGTTTCTCTAATAAATGATCAAAATCTCTTAGAGGAAGTTTCAGGCCTAGTCGAGTGGCCTGTGCCATCAATTGGAGAAATTGATAAAAGATTTCTTCCTTTACCAAAAGAAGTTTTAATTACTACTTTAAAAAATAACCAAAAATATTTCCTGTTTGAAGATAGCGAAGGCAATCTCGCCCCCTTCTTTGGAATAGTTGCTAATGTCATTGTAGACAACAATAACCAGACAATCATTCGAAGTAACCAAAGAGTTGTCGCTGCTAGATTAAGTGATGCTGCATTCTTCTTTAACAATGACAAAAAAGCTACATTGATATCAAGAGTAGTACAGTTGAAAAATTTGTTGTTTCATAACAAAATTGGTACCGTATATGATAAAGTGCAAAGCACCAAAATTATCGCTATAGGAATTGCAGAGCAACTTAATTGCCATATCGAAAAAGTAGTACTCGCCGTAGAACTAATGAAAGCAGATTTGTTAACCGATATGGTAAAGGAATTCCCAGAACTTCAAGGAATTATGGGTTACTATTATGCATTAAATGACGGCGAAGATATAGAAGTGGCAAACGCAATCAAAAACCAGTACAAACCCAAAGGCCCTAGTGATTCTGTACCTACAGAACCAATCAGTATAGTGGTTGCTTCAGCAGAAAAGCTCGATACATTAAATCAAATGTTCCTTCACAATATAAAACCAACTGGCTCTAAAGATCCATTTGCTTTAAGAAGAGCAGCAATCGGAGTGTTAATGATTCTCAATCAAAACAATATATCCTTAGATTTTAATAAACTCGAGTTAAGACAAGATGTTATAGACTTTATCCATCAAAGAAAAATGGGCTAAGGCTTAGTACTAAGGAACAATGCAATATTACAATTCTACTTCAGTGAATTTCAAATGGTACTTAGCTAAAGTATTTTAATTTGAATATAGAAGCTAAGCAGAGCAAACGTTATGTAAGCGACTGAGCGACCGCGTAGTCAAATTATAAAGACTCAGCTGTAGCATCAATCCAGCGTATTTGAGCTATAAATAATAAACTTAGAAAGCAACCATTTTTCTGCTATTTAGTTCATAAGTTGGGTAATTTCCCATTATGGGCTAGCATTACTCTATGCTGATCGACCAAATTGTAAAAATTGCCAAAGAATTCGAACACTAAATATGATTCTTTCTCGTATGTCTTTGAACTGGCAAATGTATTAATAGCTACTCCTCCAGGATATGTTATACCTTTTAAAAGCTTCATGAATACTAAAGTTAGGAATTTATTGGGTATATAGTCTTCATATAAATAAATCTACGATGACTTAGTCATCGTGATTTTTTGTAAGCAGACGCTTTACTAACGTACTGATAAGCGTCCTCTATAAAAACTTTAGTCTTTCTATTCTCGTCAAAAAAGAAAAAATCTTTAGCAATTTGTTTTAAATCCGGATTAATTTCCACTATATCAAATTGTGTATAATCTGGAAGAATCTGTATATACTTTACCATAGCACCTCCCCCTAGACCTTACTAAGCATTAAAACTTTTCTTAGGAGAGGGGATTTAGATAAAGAGTACTAATTAACATGCAAGTTTGCTCATGTACTCCTACATTAGGCCTTTCAAAAGATAAACATCTTTTGCCTTCATCTTCATATACCAAAATTTCTCCAAAGGAATTAACTAAATAGGCTAATAGCATAATAAGCACAAGCATTATAGTGAAAAAATGCCGATTTTTAAATCTAGTTTGCTCCTTTCCTTTAAAGCCATACTATATTTTTTACACTGAAATAATGATCAGTAGTCATGTTTTTTATAAATCTAACCACAAACAGCGAATACTATCAAGGAATTTAAAAAAATCGTTCTTACTTTTTGTGGTGGTAATCCATATTTGAGCAGAAAGATTTCTAAGCTCTTTAATTACATCTACCTGTTTAACTGGATCAAAATAGGCTAAGATCTCATCCATTAACATGAGAGGAGCTATGCCATTAATAGTTTTGATCGCGGAAGCTTGAGCCAAAAGAAAGGAGGTAAGTAAAGCTTTTTGCTCACCTGTTGAACAAAATTCTGCTTTTTGTCCTTTGCTAAGGTTTACTACCGATAAATCCGTTTTATGCACCCCAAAATTTGATCTACCACTTTTTTTATCTAATACTCTAAATTGATTAAATGAAGTCAGGATGAACTCTTTGTCTAATGGTTTAATTAAATTTACCAACTCAATATCTGGCTTCAAGAATTTAGAAGATATATTTTTTATCTGTTCCTTTAGTATACCTAATGTGCGCTCCCTATTCTCTTGAATAAGGATAGTAAATTGCGCTAAATTTTCCTCAATAGACTCGATCCAGACTGGATCCATGTACTCATTTTGTAATAACTTAAATCGCGATTTAAGGTAATATTCATACCGAACAATATTTTTAGCGTGTTCAGGAAAAAGATTATAACATATCCTATCAAAAAACTTTCTTCTGGAACTGGCAGGCCCTAGAAATATATTTTCCATCTGAGGTAATAGCCAGAGTACTTTAATATCTTTTAGAATATCTGTTTGAGATTTTAAGTGTTCTCCATCCTTCTTTATTCTTCTCAAAGAATTAGGATAATAACCAGTAGAAAACTTTACATCTTGAAAAGTAATATGTACTCCCCATTCGTTACAACCCACCTCTTGATTGTTAATTATTTCATCAAATTTACAATTTCTAAAGGATCTCCCAGGAGCGAATAAAGAAATAGCCTCTAATATATTGGTTTTTCCTACTCCATTTTCTCCAGAGATAACTACTAATTCTGAATTAAGTTCAGCTTTAAAACTCAGATGATTGCGGAAGCAAATTAGATGGATATCTCTTATCACAATTACTAGACTTGCATTGGCATGATAATATGTATAGATGAGGAATCTGAACTATCCTTTATAAGTACTGCGGCATTACTGCTGGAAACCGAAAAATTTACCACCGCGCCACTAATAACCAAAAGAACGTCCAATACATACTTGCCGTTAAAAGCAATTTCTATAGGATCTGAGTTATAACTCGCTTCAACTTCCTGTAGCGCTTTAGAAGTTCCATTTACACTGTTGTGTACTGATAAAACAATTTTTGTTGGTGAAATGCTAAATTTCACGGCTTTTGTTTTATCAAAAGAAATAGTGGTAACTAAATCTATTGCCTCAAATAAAGCCCTAGCGCCTACTTCAAACTGTTTATTATTTTGGGTCGGAATAGCCTTGTTATAATCCGGAAACTTACCATCAATTAGCTTAGAAGATAGCTTTAGGCTATCGATTATCACCATAATCCGGTTATTTGATATACTTAATTCGACCGCCGAATCCGTACCCTCTAAAAGCTTAATTAATTCATTAACAGTTTTTCTTGGTATAATTATTCCAGAAATACCACTATTAGTGCACTCTAACTCTATCTCCGAAGCTGCAAGCCTATGGCTATCAGTTGCAACTGCTTTTAAAAAGCTCTTACCATCTTCTTTTGTAAAAGAATATATAAATACACCATTTAAGTAATATCTAGTTTCCTCAGTTGATATTGCATACTTAGTATTGGTAAGTAGATTTTTTAATTTTTTTGCTTCTAGGGTGAACCTATTATTATACTCAGTTTCTGTAAAAGTTGGAAACTCTTCAGCAGGCAGCACAGGTAGAGAACATTCCATTTTTCCAGCTTTAACTACTGCTCCTTCACCAGAGTTTTGCTTGTTAAAAGTAATATCTATTAAAGCAGTTTCTGGAAGTTTTTTAATAATCTCAAATAAAGTATGAATAGGTAATGTAACGTCTCCACTCTCTGTAACAGTTGCTGGAATCTCATCTACTGCATATAAATCCATATCAGTAACTGAAAAGAATACGATATCTTTCACCGCTTGTAATTTCACATTCGCAAGTATTGGAATGGAATTTCTTCTTTCAACTATAGAATGTATCTTCCCTAACGATTTAACTAATATTTTCTTCTTTATAGTTACATGCATCTTTAGACTCTAAATTAAAAATTTTTGTTGTATTGGAAACAAGCACTAACACACCACATATGATATTCATTATGTAAAAAGTTGCAAATATTTTCTAATTTTTATTATACAAATTACATTTGTGCGTATATTCTGAACTTATATTTCTATATATTTTGTATAATAAAAAACTTAAAGTATTTAAGTGTTAGATATAAAAGTAAAAATATGTGGGTTAAGCAGTTCAGCAGCAGTTGATGCAGCAGTTGATGCTGGTGTTAATTACATAGGTTGTGTTTTTAACATTAATTCTGTGAATTACGTTACCCCTTTGTCCGCTCGAGACATCTGCTTTCACATCCCAAACCACATAAAAAAAATAGCCGTAGTTTCAAATATCTCTGACAAGGATTTAGACGAAGTAATGTTTTATTTTCAACCAGACTTTGTACAATTTAATGGTACGGAGACCCCAGAATATATATCGGTGTTTAAAGATAAATTTAATAGCAAGGCTATTAAAACTTTTCTCCTATACTCTAAAAAAGATTTAAGCGAAATCAGCTATTATGAAGATGTTACAGATATGTTTTTACTTGAACCAGCCCCTGATTATCTAGAGCGCTATTATACACACAAGAAATTTTTTGATTGGCAAATGCTAAAGAAAATTCAAACATCTAAACCATGGATTATATCTGGGAATATATCAAAACATAATTTAGCTTTGATCATAAGATCTTCTAAAGCAAAAATTATTAATGTAGACACTTCTCTTGAATCTGTTATAGGAACTAAAGACCCCGTTTTAATTAGTGAGTTTATGAAAAACTTAAGAGAATTTTGTGATAATGAAACAAATGATTAATAAGCCTATCATTGGTACTACTGTAGACTTTCCAGAAAATGAGAGCTATTCAAAGTACCCTTGGTATGCTCTAAGAAAAAACTATGCCGATGCTATATCCAGTTTTGGAGGAGTCCCACTTCTATTATCTTGTGACCCTAATAACATTGCCGATTATGTTAAAATAATTGACGGTCTAATTATAACCGGCGGGGATTTCGATATAGATCCACATTATTATGGACAAAGTATAACCAGCAAAACAGTTCGTATAAATAGCACCAGAACAAATTTTGAAATTGAAATTCTAGGCCAATTTCTAAACTTAAATAAACCTGTTTTAGGAATCTGCGGAGGGATGCAGTTGCTAAATATAATTAAAGGCGGCTCACTAATTCAAGATATCGCTGAAGAAATGGGATCTAGTTTTCACCAACAAGGAATGCCAAAGCATATCACAACTCACTCAGTCAAAATCACAAAGGATACACTTTTGTATAATATTCTACAAAAGGACACAATTGATGTTAACACAAGTCACCATCAAGCAGTGAAAGCTCTAGGAAAAGGAGTGACATTGTCTGCAGAAGCTCATGATAAAATAATTGAGGCAATAGAAATTCCTGATTATAAATTCTGTTTAGGAGTGCAGTGGCATCCTGAATATTTAGAGACCAGCGCTGATAAACAGCTCTTCAAAGCTTTTATTCAGTCTATAAGATAAACAGTGCTCAGTATTAAATATCAATAAATGATGCATTATACTGCTCTCCATAAATCACATAAGCATATCATGGATAATCAGAGCCAATTGGCGAGCCAATGGATAACATCTCGCCCTGGCCATCCATCATTGACATCTGCTGAAGCAACAGAAGATACTCCCACATCCTCTATTTCATATACCATATATACCATTAATTATAAAGCCATTGATCCCATCCAGGTTTACAAGTTCAAAAAGCGAAGAAAAGGAAGGTACGCCATTTTACATACGCTTAGCCGCGACCTACATCACCATCACCGCCGCTTGCTCCAATAGTAATATACATTTATACCATCACCATTAATATCGTCAAACGATGCCACGCATCCTCCTGCACCGTTACCGGTTGTAACTCCACTAATGATAAAACCATTCGTACCATCTAGACTTGCTTGATACATTAAATTTAGAATGAAACATGGTATAATACCTATAAAAATAATTTACTGTACTCATATAATAACTAATAATTATGCTCCCTAATCTAAGTCAATAGAATCTTAGTTGATATTTGTGTTTTTTTACTGAATTGACGCTAACGCATTACATTTTCTAAATTAATTACATTTTCACTTTTCTTACCACTATCTCCAAAAACTCCTCAGCACTTCTTCACAATCTCTCAAAATATTATTCAAATTATAAATTGACAATATTTTAGATTTATCTTTACATTTATAAATAAAATAAATAACTACTAAAAAATATAATGCAGAGGAAGCTGCAAAATTTAATTGAAGAGATCAGAGCTGTACCAGACTTCATGGTAAGTGGGGTTGTCACAGCTATTAAGGGTCTACTAGTAGAAGCAAAAGGAATAGAAAAAATGACTGGTATTGGCTCACGCTGCCAAATTGAAGCACGTGATGACCATTACATTTTAGCAGAAGTAATAGGTTTAAAGAGAATACTACTCTTTTAATGCCCTTTGCTAATCTCAATGGAATAGGCGTTGGAGCAGTTATTACAATTGATGAAAAAGGGCCACTGCCCCTTGGCAACAAAGCATATTCTCTGCACTCAACTCCCCCCGCCCCTCAGGCACGCAAGAGAGTTGGCGAAAAGCCTAAATAGGTTGTAGTATTAGAGCGATAAATACCTTCTTATCCTGCTACAAAGGCTAAAGAATGGGTATCTTCTCCGGCTCAGGGGTTTGGTAAATCTATGATGATGGCAATGATGACGAAATTTGCTTCTGCAGATATCAAAATAATAGGTCTAATAGGAGAAAGAGGAAGAGAGGTCCAGGAGTTTATATAGAAGACTATCTTGGTGAAGAGGGATTAAGAAAAGCAGTAGTCATCGTTTTGCAACTTCTGATGAATCTGCTTCAAAGCGTAGACAAGCAGCTTACCTTACTTTAACGCTTAGCGAATACTTTAGAGACTCTAACTTGGAAGTGTTATGTATGCTTGATAATATAACCAGGTTTGCCATGGCCCAAAGAGAAATAGGATTAGTCGCTGGCGAGCCTCCAACAACGAAAGGTTATCCACCAAGTGTTTTTAGTTTTACTATACCTTCTCTATTAGAAAGAGCTGGTCCTGGAACTCACGACCAGGCCTCTATTACTGCGTTTTTCAGTGTTTTAGTGGAAGGAGACGATACTAATGAACCAATTGCTTATGCAGTCAGGGGGATTTTAGATGGTCATATAGTGCTAGATAGAGATATAGCTGGTAGAGGAATATTTCCAGCTATTGATGTCACAAAAAGCATATCAAGAACAATGCCTCGATGTAATAACGATAAGGAGAATGAGCTAATACAGAAAGCTAAAAAACTTACTGCTACTTATAACGATATGGCTGATATGGTGAGAATAGGTGCTTATAAGAAAGGTACTGACAAAGAAGTAGATGAAGCAATTCAATATTACGATAAGATTTGCTTGTTCATCTCTCAAAAATATAATGAAAGCGAAGATATAAAGGAGTCACATGAAAAGCTTGCTAAAGCTATTAATTTTAAGTTTAATCACTAGCTCGTATATAACACTAAGCGCTACAGCGAATGATAAAGTCATAGAGCTCGATAAAGCAATGAACAAAGTTACAAAAAGCCTTAAGTGCTTAGTTTGCAATGGAGAATCTGTATATGATTCGAACTCTAATTTTGCGATAGCTATGAGAGAATTTATTAGAAGTGAATTAGAACATGGCCGAGATGAAGAACAAATTATTAATGATGTCGTGAGCGCATATGGGGAAGAAATATTATTAAATCCATTTTTTTCGCTAAAAACTACTTGGCTGTGGCTATTACCAGGGCTGTTGTTGATCTTATAGGCTTTTACAAACTTTTTACCAATAAGAACTTATTAAGAATGGAAATATTAGTAGTTATCATAATTCTCTATTCGCAAAACGGATTAAAATTTAATCGCATAAGTTGAAATTCTGTACCACTTGACTGTTGCAAAAAAGCAACTATTAAGTCTTTTTTATAGATTTATAGTATTATTAGTTTGACCACGTTGACAGAAATGTTATAGTATTTCAGCTATAAATTGTATTTTGGGATTTGCGCTCATTAAATTGCAATTTATTGATTAATAAATAACAAAAAATAGGATAATTATGAAAAAAATTTCTTTAATTGCTTTTGCAGCTGCTGCTATCTCTGCATCTTCTGCATTAGCTGCCCCTGGCGGTATGTATGTCGGTTTAAATGGCGGTTACCAAATGATTCCTGGTAAAGTTAAAGCCGACTTATTTAAATATACAGCTAAAGCAACCCCTGATGCAGCTGCTGCATTAAGCGTTGACCTAAAAGGTGCTCCAAAAGGTCCTTTTGTTAATGCAGCTTTTGGTTATATAATTTCTGATGAATTTAGAACAGCTTTATCTTTCCAGTACAACTTTGATCAAAAAAACACCTATAACAAAGAACCTTTAGAAAATAATAAAGTTCATGCAGCTCCAAAATTAAAACTTTCTCAATCTTGGAATGTTTTAGCTAACTTTTACTATGACTTCTTAAACACTTCTGCTTTCACTCCATTTATCGGCGTTGGCTTAGGTTACGGTGCTAGAACTTATGAAGTAGAAGATATCCAAGCTAAAGATGTTAATACAGTTATCGGTACTATCGGAAATATAGATGACGCTGCATTAAAAGCAAACAACAAAGCAGCTAAAAAAGCTTTTGTTTTCGGCGGAACCCTTGGCATTGCTTACAAAATTAGCAACCAAGTTAGTTTAGAATTAGCTTATGCTATTCAAACCTTACCTAAAGTTGAAACAAAATTACCAGCTGAAGTATCTGCAAACGGTGAGCATTCTGCTAAATTTAAAGCAAAAAATCTTGCTCATAACGTAAGTGCAGGCGTTAGATTTGCTTTCTAATAAGCATTTGCTAAATAATATATAAAAGCCACGAAGTCATAAAGTCTTTATGTGGCTTTTTTTCTAAAGAACATTGCCAAACTAGTAAAATTCAACAGAAGAACAAGAAATATTAAGCTTTTAGAGATAAGATAATATCAAGTCAACCTGAGAAAAAACATCTCAATCTATAATTAAAACGTTCATAATTCACTTACACCTAGCTTTAATTTTCATGCAATCTTTTTTTGCCGTCTCGCCCCTTTTTAGCTTGGCGGTATTAAAATCATCAGTTCTAGATTAACCAGCACCAACTGTGGAATTTAGTAAATTATTTAAATTGCCTTGCAAAAGCTTATTAATATCGGCCTCAAGTAGCGTATTAAGGCTTGCAGATTGAGTACTTGGATCATATCTCAAAGCCTATACTTGTTCTAGTGCAACCTTGTTTCCACACTTAGTTAGCAGGTACCTTATTCTTTTTGAATCCTCACCTTCTTGAATGATTTCATCAACATAGGTATAGTAGGCTTTCATATTTGCCACATCTTTCTTTTCAACATCAAACTCATCTATAATTCTAAATTTTAGCCCCTTATAGAAATCTTCACTCTTGCCTGGGATTCCGTTCCAAGTAAATTTTGTATCCGAATTTTTAATTGCTTCAGTAAACACAACGTCTCCGGCTGCATCAATTATCTCTAATATAGATAGGGTTTTAGCTTCTTCTTTAATCTCAAAATTTAATAAAGCATTTGCCTCCTCGGACAACTACCTTATCGCCTCCTATTAATATACCCCTGCCAAACAAGTGCGAATAATTGCCAATGTTATCAGCAGATTGGATGATTTTTTCTAACCGCTCCATTGTCATAACTTGAGCTTCCCCTTGCTCGAGTGCAATAATAGTACTTACCATATTCATTGAAGTCGTTGGGTCGATCTGTTGCAGTTAGTTAACATTCCTAAACGAAGCTATAAGTAGCCTCATCATATCACTTTTCAGTTCCTGTACAGAACGCTTCTTAGATGATGCTGGAGCTATTTTAGGTTTTTCGTTCTGAACTCTAGATTTTATATCTATCTCCACAAGGCTATACCTCAAAAATGATTTTATTTAAATTAATAAATTCACACCACTAACTATACCATTAACCAAAATGCTAGCGGTTTTTATTTTTTTATCAAGGCCATTTCCTAAACATTCATTTGTTGTAGTCTGTAACAGAGTATTAGAACTGTTTCTACTAGTTCTCGTCTTTCTTTCAAAGCTTTACATAGCAAAATTAATATTGGCTTGGTTTATACCCAACCCCCGCAAGCATTGAAACTAGTCTCTCACTATTTTGTTTTAACATAAAATAGGTAGATTCCCTTCCAACATTAATTTGATGCTATGCTTTTCATGATTTTCTTGATCCAGAATAAATACTATTTCTACAGAACCAAGATGAGCAGGCTCCAGTTGGACAACGATCCTGTCAAATTTACCATTTTTAGTCGCTGATATGTGGGTTAATATTTGATTACTAACATTCTCAAGATTATTTGCTATTTAATATTTATAGCAAATTTCAGCTGGATTAATTCCTATTTTGACAGGATTTAAAAATTGGTAAATTAACTCTTCTTTCACTGTTTTTGCTTGAGAACTTTGTTGACTTGTTCCCTTGACCGCCTTCTCTGTAGCACCGTCATCAACTTACATTTCAAACTGTACTTCTGTAGAGGTAGTGGGTTGTTTAAGCATATTTTGCAGAATATCAGTCGGCATAATATTTTTAACATCTTGGATCGGCAGCTCAGTAACTTGCTTTACTACTTGTCTTTTGTCTTCATAAGATAACTGAGGCTGAGTCCATAATTGCTCTTTAATTGTGAAGACTTTAGAAGATTCATTTGGTGATTTCCGCTCTACTTCTGCTTTAATATTAACTATTCCAAAGTTACTAAAATTTACATCAAAAAATTGATCCCCGTTATCAGCAGGCTGGACTTCCTAAACAAACTCAGTATTAGGTTCTATATACTCTTTTGGGTTCCCGATCACAAAATTTTTACTACTGGAATTTAGTAATAAATCTAAAAAACTTAGGTTTGCCCCTATCAACAATTGATTGATAGTTTGTATAGTCTGCGTCTGAGTGTTATCCTTATTGACAGGTAAAAAAATTTTGGAATGTTTTGGGTCATAGTAAATTTTTTAATATTCTACAATTAACAGCAAATATCATGCCAAAAATTTCTGCCTCAATATTATCTGCTGATTTTTCTATTCTCAAAGACGAAATAATGAAACTCGAAGAGGCAGGAGCTGAGATTATATTACAGTTGATGTTATGGATGGCATGTTCCGTACCACAATATCACCCTAGACCTTAAAAGTGATCACAGAGCACTCCCAAATTCCTTTAGATGTGCACCTCATGATAAAAAAGCCGGAACACTACATAAAAGAGTTTATAACAGCTAGCAATTCAATTCTAACCATCAACTTAGAAGCAACACAAAATCCTAAAGCAACCCTTCAAAAAATTAAGAGTTATGGAGCTGTAGCTGGTATTTCTATATCTCCCGCGATACTGATGAGAGGACTTTGGATAATTTATATGATTCTGTAGATTTAATATTAGTGATGACAGTACACCCTGGCTTCTCCGGACAGAAGTTTTTATCTTCGCAACTAAAAAAAATTGCCAATATTCGCAGTAAAATCAACGCCATAAACCGCGATATGTTACTTTCTGTAGACGGATGCATTAACTAAACAACAGCTAAACAATGTGGAAAGCTGGCGCTAACATCCTAGTCGTTGGTATAGCTTTATATTTAATAACAGCAACTATGGAAACAATAAGGGCTTTGAGGAACAGCTTATAAAAAATTGAAAGTTCCTCATAAATGCTATCTTCCATTATGCAAGTTTTATAATACTACTAAACCTAAGACCATGGCAAATATCGACCGCATCGGAACAGTGATAGCCTCTCATACCACACTCTCCTCTTCCCGAGCTAAAGTCTGGTAAGACAGCTCCGAGAAATAGCACTTTTTAAGATATAGCTCGTATTAATAGGTATTTTTTCGCTGCTGTAGTTCAAATTCTTCAATTGCATCGTAACACTGTCCTTGTCATTTTAGTGCATTCTCCTCTAAAAATTCTATTCACCTCAATTCTGTTTAAGTAGAGAATTTAACAGAAGGTTTAGCTGATTTGAGTCAATAAGCAATTAGAGATAAAGTA
>JALDTH010000090.1 GCA_030073355.1 Candidatus Midichloria sp.
CATTACTGCGGTTTAACTTTATTTGTAATGCCGCTCTGATACCTGCTTTAAGCTGATTTAATTGATATAGACAATAAGTACGCTATGATAATAAAGTTGAGTATGCGTGAGGCAGCGCGATATCACGCCACTTAATAGTATATATTTATCTAGTCAATGTTATAGATTCGATATACACCTTTACCTCTAGTTCCAGTAAATGAAAATTGTGTATTTAGAGCACGGTGTTAGTAGTTGCGAATATTAGATCAGATCCTGACCCAGAAATATAGTATATTAAAACTCAAGCTGATTTAAGAAAGTAGTTTATGAGATTATAATTACACTCCAAATCCAGGGAGTTTTATACGATAGGCATTGCTTGATAGCACCAATAACCTAAGTTTTGGATAAGAACAGTTAAAGAAAGTGGTATTTAGAGATCTGAATAAGGTACTATATGTTTATTTTTG
>JALDTH010000091.1 GCA_030073355.1 Candidatus Midichloria sp.
TGGAACCTAAGTTTTGGATAAGAACAGTTAAAGAAAGTGGTATTTAGAGATCTGAATAAGGTACTATATGTTTATTTTTGAAAAAGAGCCTTTATAAAAAAGATATTACAGAATTATTTTGTTTTATTGATGACTTTTGCAAGATTACAGAAGGATGGTTAATCAAGCATTCTATAAAAGATGATAGTAAAAAATAACTAGAAAACCAAGTTTAAGTATATATAGCTATCTTCAGTCATACCAAGAGGAATTTTCTAATTAACTATCTTACAACAGATTTATTAAGTAAAGGAGGAGTTTTATTAGAGTGGTATGTTACAAAAGCTAAGAGTATAGGAATTTCATATATAGATTCTACATCAATTATTGTATGTTATCCTAAGAGAATATCAAGAAACAAAGTATTTCAAGGAATGGCTAGGTAAAATACTCAAAGTTGGTCTATGCTTT
>JALDTH010000092.1 GCA_030073355.1 Candidatus Midichloria sp.
AAAGCATAGACCAACTTTGAGTATTTTACCTAGCCATTCCTTGAAATACTTTGTTTCTTGATATTCTCTTAGGATAACATACAATAATTGATGTAGAATCTATATATGAAATTCCTATACTCTTAGCTTTTGTAACATACCACTCTAATAAAACTCCTCCTTTACTTAATAAATCTGTTGTAAGATAGTTAATTAGAAAATTCCTCTTGGTATGACTGAAGATAGCTATATATACTTAAACTTGGTTTTCTAGTTATTTTTTACTATCATCTTTTATAGAATGCTTGATTAACCATCCTTCTGTAATCTTGCAAAAGTCATCAATAAAACAAAATAATTCTGTAATATCTTTTTTATAAAGGCTCTTTTTCAAAAATAAACATATAGTACCTTATTCAGATCTCTAAATACCACTTTCTTTAACTGTTCTTATCCAAAACTCAGGTTCC
>JALDTH010000093.1 GCA_030073355.1 Candidatus Midichloria sp.
AAAGCATAGACCAACTTTGAGTATTTTACCTAGCCATTCCTTGAAATACTTTGTTTCTTGATATTCTCTTAGGATAACATACAATAATTGATGTAGAATCTATATATGAAATTCCTATACTCTTAGCTTTTGTAACATACCACTCTAATAAAACTCCTCCTTTACTTAATAAATCTGTTGTAAGATAGTTAATTAGAAAATTCCTCTTGGTATGACTGAAGATAGCTATATATACTTAAACTTGGTTTTCTAGTTATTTTTTACTATCATCTTTTATAGAATGCTTGATTAACCATCCTTCTGTAATCTTGCAAAAGTCATCAATAAAACAAAATAATTCTGTAATATCTTTTTTATAAAGGCTCTTTTTCAAAAATAAACATATAGTACCTTATTCAGATCTCTAAATACCACTTTCTTTAACTGTTCTTATCCAAAACTTAGGTT
>JALDTH010000094.1 GCA_030073355.1 Candidatus Midichloria sp.
AACCTGAGTTTTGGATAAGAACAGTTAAAGAAAGTGGTATTTAGAGATCTGAATAAGGTACTATATGTTTATTTTTGAAAAAGAGCCTTTATAAAAAAGATATTACAGAATTATTTTGTTTTATTGATGACTTTTGCAAGATTACAGAAGGATGGTTAATCAAGCATTCTATAAAAGATGATAGTAAAAAATAACTAGAAAACCAAGTTTAAGTATATATAGCTATCTTCAGTCATACCAAGAGGAATTTTCTAATTAACTATCTTACAACAGATTTATTAAGTAAAGGAGGAGTTTTATTAGAGTGGTATGTTACAAAAGCTAAGAGTATAGGAATTTCATATATAGATTCTACATCAATTATTGTATGTTATCCTAAGAGAATATCAAGAAACAAAGTATTTCAAGGAATGGCTAGGTAAAATACTCAAAGTTGGTCTATGCTTT
>JALDTH010000095.1 GCA_030073355.1 Candidatus Midichloria sp.
TATTTAAGAGCACGTTAGATTATTGTGGTAGAAGTATATTAAAAAAAGAGCTATATATTAAAGGTACTGAATCAATTGGAGAGACAGTAATCTGGTGCATCGGTGGTGATTTTGCCCTTACTATCATCACTAATGCAATAACCGCAGTTATGAAATACCATTCTAAAGAACAATCCAAAGTTTTGAAATTAGATAAATTACAGGTAATATCTTTAAATGCAGGAGTTGTAGTGGTAATTTCGGCTGTCAAAGAAATAATTAAGTATTTTAGTCAAGATATGTGCACCAACTATGAGCTCTAACATGGGGTTGACAAGCTATCTAATAATACTTTACTCCTATTTGCTAAGCATATGATTGATCATAATCATACCCTCAGTTTGGAGTAAGTAGGTTTGAGTTTATTTTTCCATGAGAGAGAGGGTTTGTTGGGTTTGAAGACATAA
>JALDTH010000096.1 GCA_030073355.1 Candidatus Midichloria sp.
TTACCCTCAGTTTGGAGTAAGTAGGTTTGAGTTTATTTTTCCATGAGAGAGAGGGTTTGTTGGGTTTGAAGACATAAGCCAAGAGTCTAGAAAAAAGTTTGCTAAGAAATTATTTATTGAGCGATGTCATGTGTGCTGGATTTGGCAAATCACTTTCAATTATCCTATGGCTGTTTTAATCCACACCCTGTGCAAGAAGCAGCTGAGCTGAAACCAGTTTGCTTTCCATATTTTCCTTAAGTCGTGTGATAAGCTCAATACCTCCAGTGTTCCTATCAGTTTTTTACTGATATATACACAATCTCCAAACAAAAGGCCTGTCAGATGTTGAGTCAGTTTTTCAACAACGACTCTCTGAGAGTAATTTAAACACAGTTTAGGTAAAAATCTTTGAAAGTTTGGTAATGGATCAAATAAAACTAGGATAG
>JALDTH010000097.1 GCA_030073355.1 Candidatus Midichloria sp.
TATTTAAGAGCACGTTAGATTATTGTGGTAGAAGTATATTAAAAAAAGAGCTATATATTAAAGGTACTGAATCAATTAGATAAACCTAACTAGCTATCTCTAAAGAAGGACCCAGCAGAAGCTTTAACCTTAGGCTTAGATATTCTTTAAATACAGGAGTTGGTATTGCAGCTTTATCTACTAAAGAAGTAATCAAGAGCTATGGCACTGTTAACAAAATAAATGATTGTCTTCTTATCGGTTGGTAAGTTTGCTATTACTACTACAATTAATTATTACCACTGCAGCTACAGTTCTTATGAAGCATTACGCAAGGGAAATAGCTAGAATAAGCTTTAGTAAGAGCAAGAGTGATAAAGCTAAGGAAAGTAAAATAAACCACTTTTACGGTATAACAGGAACCGCTCCTTTTGATTTAATAAAA
>JALDTH010000098.1 GCA_030073355.1 Candidatus Midichloria sp.
CTCAATTTGAAGTAAGTAGGTTTGAGTTTATTTTTCCATGAGAGAGAGGGTTTGTTGGGTTTGAAGACATAAGCCAAGAGTCTAGAAAAAAGTTTGCTAAGAAATTATTTGTTGAGCGATGTCATGTGTGCTGGATTTAGCAAATCACTTTCAATTATCCTATGGCTGTTTTAATCCACACCCTGTGCAAGAAGCAGCTGAGCTGAAACCAGTTTGCTTTCCATATTTTCCTTAAGTCGTGTGATAAGCTCAATACCTCCAGTGTTCCTATCAGTTTTTTACTGATATATACACAATCTCCAAACAAAAGGCCTGTCAGATGTTGAGTCAGTTTTTTAACAACGACTCTCTGAGAGTAATTTAAACACAGTTTAGGTAAAAATCTTTGAAAGTTTGGTAATGGATCAAATAAAACTAGGATAG
>JALDTH010000099.1 GCA_030073355.1 Candidatus Midichloria sp.
GAAGACATAAGCCAAGAGTCTAGAAAAAAAGTTTGCTAAGAAATTATTTGTTGAGCGATGTCATGTGTGCTGGATTTAGCAAATCACTTTCAATTATCCTATGGCTGTTTTAATCCACACCCTGTGCAAGAAGCAGCTGAGCTGAAACCAGTTTGCTTTCCATATTTTCCTTAAGTCGTGTGATAAGCTCAATACCTCCAGTGTTCCTATCAGTTTTTTACTGATATATACACAATCTCCAAACAAAAGGCCTGTCAGATGTTGAGTCAGTTTTTTAACAACGACTCTCTGAGAGTAATTTAAACACAGTTTAGGTAAAAATCTTTGAAAGTTTGGTAATGGATCAAATAAAACTAGGATAGTTATAACTTTGGAAAGCGTCATCATAGATGCTAGTTTCCTTTGCCTCTGTGAGT
>JALDTH010000009.1 GCA_030073355.1 Candidatus Midichloria sp.
TGTTTAATAGATGGTAATGTTGATAATAGAGTAGTTGTACCAAATATAACTAAACGCTTAACTGGACTGATTTTTGTAGACAAAGGCTATATTAGCAACATCTGTATAAGTGGTATTTTCCTGAGTTTCCTTTTTTGAGGAAAGTCAATATTTTTATTTGAAATAAAAATCATTAATTATCTTTACGGCTAGAGATTAATCTGCCAAATAATAATCTTAGTTTACATCTTCATAAATAATTATGTGCATGTTTTTCAATAAAATACTATGAATATTTTCTATACTGGTGAAGTTTTGTCTAATGATGCTTTTTTACTTTTAAAATCACATAAAGATAGTTACTTAGTTGATGTAAGAACCTATTCAGAATGGATTAGCGTGGGGGTTCCTGACCTCTCTTCCCTAAACAAGGAAGTAATATTTTTGTCTTGGAAAGTTGCACCGCAGATGGCGATCAATCAAAGCTTTGTTTTAGAGCTTTCAAGTATCGTTAAAGATAAGGATGCAAGCATTTACTTTTTATGTAGGGCGGGCTGCAGGTCTGCTGAGGCAGCTGCAGCGTTTTATGATTTTGGATATAGAAATAGTTATAATATAAGTTATGGATTTGAAGGAGAGAGCATAGGGTGGAAAGCATTAAATTTGCCGTGGAGGAAGAGATAGAAAATATGGACTTAAACCATCTACCACATAATTTAGTACTTGATAAGGATAGGGTTAATGAAGGCATGTTTGTTTATAATGCCTTGTTAGAAAAGATTAAAGAAGAATATGGTCACACGGTTTTTACCAATTGGTTTGCTCATATGTCTTTTAAATCTCTTTCGGATCAAACATTAACAATCATTGCTCCAAGCAAATTTGTAAGAGAATGGGTTATTTTAAATTATTTTACTAAAATTTATAAGATACTAGAGCTATTCAATGGCTTAGTTAAAAGAATCGATATTATTGTAGAGACTAGACCTTCAAATATAGAGTTGCCTGTTTTAAGCAATAGTCAAGTTAATAAAATAGAAGCGGTTACTGAAATAGGCAAGAATGATTTTTCTTTTTCGTTTGATACTAGGTTCTCTTTTGAAAATTTTGCCGTTGGTTTTAGTAATAAAATGGCATTTTCTGCGGCGCAAAATATGGCAGGTTTTAATCATAATTGGCACAGCCTAGCGATTAATTGTAATATCTTATTCGTACACGGAGCAGTGGGTATGGGTAAAACCCATCTCTTATATGCGATTGCAAATAGTATAAGTAAAGCTTATCCAGAAAAATCAATATGTTACTTGAGTGCAGAAAAATTTATGCATCGTTATATGATGGCTGTGCGCAAAAATGAGTTAATCAATTTTAAAGAGAATTTAAGGTCTTTAGATATATTATTGTTTGACGATTTACAATTCATATGCGATAAGAGCAGCACTCAAAAGGAATTTGCAAATACAATTAATGCGTTAATAGAGTCTAATAAGAAAATAGTTATAGCGTGTGATCGCTCTCCATATAACTTAGATTTAGATCCAAGGACTAAATCTAGGGTGGCAAGTGGGGTTATAGCTGAGATACAGGCTGCTGATTTTGATCTAAGATTAAATATATTAAAGCAGAAATCTGACTTGATGCAAATTACTGTTGAGGATGAAATATTAAGCTACTTAGCAACTAGTATTTCGTCTAATATAAGAGAATTAGAAGGTTCATTAAATAAATTAGTTACTTATTGTAGTTTAAACGAGATGCCAATTACTTTAGAAACTTGCAAAAATACTTTAAAAGATTGTATAAAAGCACATGAGCAAGATGTGTCTGTAGCAAAAATAATACAAGTTGTTGCTGATTTGAATGGTGCGACGAAAGTAGAAATTTTATCTAAAAGTAGACTAGCAAAATTAGTTTACTTAAGACAAATGGTTGCATACCTTGCGAAAGAAATTACTAAAAGCAGCTTACAAGAAATTGGTAAGCAGTTAGGTGGGAAAGACCATGCTACGATTATTTATTATATAAGGCAATTTGAACAAAAAATTGAAAGAAGGCCTGCTATAAAGGATGAATTATATAATATAAAAAAATTAGTAAAGGAGCACATAATAGCTAGATAGTCTTTGGATTCAGGGTAATTTATTAAGAAATTTACTAGAGAGACATTCTTAAAATTTCTTGATAGGCGCTAATGATTTTATCTCTAATTGAGACTATCCCTTATAGGGCAACTTCTGATTCAGCAACAGCAGCTATCACTTCAACAGCATTAGAATTTCCCTCAGCAGCAGAATTTATTTGATCTTCAGCTTTTTTAATTTTTCTGATTCGATCCTTGGTTAATTTCTCGAAAATATCCGAGAAGCTAAAATTATTGCTTATTGTCCTAAAAGAGCTTTGTAAATTGGATAAGTTGCTATTAGGGATATTTTTTGAAATATTAATTATGACAGGAGCGGTCTCTTCGCACTAGATTTTGAGCGGGTCTCGAGCGCATTCTGATAAGCTTTTCTTGCCTTTAAATAAGATTCGACTGGATTAGATGTTGATCCTACTGGCGACATTCTTACCTCATTAATTCTAGTATTTTTAGTTGATTACTTTTTGTGATTTCTAAGGAGGCGGCATTTGCTTCAAAAGAGCTTTGTGCCTCTTTAGCATCAGCTATTTCTATGATTTTATTAACGTTTGGATATTTAACGAAGCCATAAGAGTCTGCAGCTCTGGATGCTCAGTCAGGTAGATAATCCTTCTATATGGATCTTTTAATGGATTTTTGCCGGTAACTTCGGCATTGGCGATGTTTTGCGCTACTACTTTTAATCTCTCACTCTGTGACTGCATGCTAGACCGCTATTCTGGAAGCGGATACTAATGGATCTTCAGTTGCGGCGGCCAAGCTAGCAAAAATTAAATTTATTAATATAAAGGCATGCAGTATCATTTATTACCTCCAGATAAAGCAGTTTGAAGCATGGATTTACTTTTGTGGAAAAGGTTGGCTAGCTCTTTAGCTCTAAAGAATTCTCGCTTTTCTTTGCAAGCTCAGCCTCAACTGTGACTCCATTGCCGTTCCGGTTTTAATTCGAGTACTTATGCTTCTGATAAACTTATAGCAGTAACTGATTCAAAAGGGATATGTAGGTTATTTGTTAAATCTAAAGATAGTCTACTAGTATCAATAGGTTTCTCAACTTTTTTAGGTAAATAATTAGGAGTATTAGCATTAACTATATTTTTAGAGATCACCATATCTTTCATAGATAAATAATTAAGCTGTTCAGTAAGCTCTTCAAAAGTTACGG
Source organism: Candidatus Midichloria sp. (assembly GCA_030073355.1). GTDB lineage: Bacteria > Pseudomonadota > Alphaproteobacteria > Rickettsiales > Midichloriaceae > Midichloria. Next base: position 3,285 of record JALDTH010000009.1, read on the forward strand.
CGTGTAAAGTGTTTGCGCTTAGCAGAGTTGTTAGGAACAATATAGTAAATAGCTTCATTTATCACAAAAATAAAAATATTCATGTGAAAATTGTGATCACAACTTTTAGTTTTGTCTACTATTTTTCCAATCATTCATAAAAATTTCTAAACCTTCTTTTGTAAGATCATGATTAATAAGGTTATTTAGTAAATTAGGAGAGATTGTCGCGATATCTACCCCCAGTTTTGCTGATTCAATAAAATGTTCATTATTTCTTACCGAAGCAGCTATTATTTGAGTTTTTATAGATGGATAGTTAGAATAGATTTCACAGATATCAGCAATTAATTTTAACCCGCTCTGCCCTATATCATCAAGCCTTCCAATAAAGGGGGAAACATAATCTGCTCCCATTCGGGCGGCTAATATGGCTTGGGAAGGAGAGAAACATAGTGTCATGTTAACGCTTATGCCCTTTGAAGAGAGTTTTTTACAAACAATTAAGCCTTCTTTAGTAAGAGGCAATTTGATCGTTACTTGTTCACCTAGCTTGCGATATTCAATAGCTTCTTCGATCATCTCTTCAATTCCTGCTGAAATAACCTCGACACTAATGGAGGTTTTTATAATTTCACAAATTGTACGCACTGCTTGAAAAATAGAGAGCCCAGAATGGGCTATAATAGAAGGGTTTGTTGTAATACCATCGACAAACCCTATTTCGTGATATCTTTTTATTGTGTCTATATCACAAGTATCTAAAAAAATTTTCATTTTGAAAATTGCTCAGTCATTTTACCTACATCAGGCATATTGCCTGTAGAACTTTTAATGTTTCCTAATAGTATTATTTATATTGGAATTAAAAGAATTAACAGTTGAAGTAATAGTTCTAGTAATGTTATTGTAGAAGCTTTGCATTACTTTGTTCATGTCGGAATTACCAAACATGTTGACTATAAATGAAAATACAAGCATCCAAAACATAAGACTTATAACAGCGTGCATAACATTTAAATTAAAAAACTATATAAAATATGTTAACATAATTCTAGCGTAAGTAAAAATGATTAATGATAAGATTTTCTTGCAATCCATGTGATTTTATGTATATTGCCTATATTTGAGTTTTACTACTTGTAGGTTTTATTTTATTAAAAAGGAGTTAGCTAAAGGATGGCGTTTTACGAGTGCGTCTTTATTATGAGACAAGATATACCAGCTCAGGATGTGCATAGATCAGCAGATGCTTTTATGCAGTTAATTGAGAAATTTAAAAGTGAGTTAGTTAAAAAAGAGTATTGGGGGCTTCGCACTCTAGCTCATATAATTAAGAAGAATAAGAAAGGTCATTACGTAATGTTAGGACTAAGGGCGGAACCAGCGGCTATTAATGAATTAGAGCGGCACTTTAAAATAAGCGAAGATGTGTTGCGTTATATATGTTTAAAATGTAACTCTATAGATCAGAATCCATCTCCTATGATGAGCGTGCCTTCTGAGCTAAAGGCTGCCGTCCAGTAAATTATAATAAAAAAGATAATTATGATTGATAATATTATTTCTAACTCGGTGCTTTTTAACAAGACCACAAACAGTTTAAAAAATGATAAATGTCCGCTTGAAGGCGTTGACATAAATTATAAAAACCCTGAATTGCTGAGAAAGTTTATCTCAAAAGGAGGCCGTATACTTCCAAGGAGGTTGACAGGGGTTTGCGCTAAAAATCAACGTAAATTATGCGAAGCAGTTAAAATTGCACGTATTTTGGCTTTATTGCCGTTTGCTCAGATTTAATATTTTATTGGAAAAATATAATGGAAGTGATCTTATTAGAAAAAATTTCTGGCCTTGGAGGAATAGGGGCAGTAGTAAAAGTGAAAGAAGGATTTGCAAAGAACTATTTAATTCCTCGCAAAAAAGTTTTGCGGGCCACTGTGCAAAACAAAGAAATCTTTGAGCAGCAAAAAGCATTACTTGAACAGAAGAATCTTGAAAAAAGAGCAGCTGCTGAACTTAATGCTCAATCTATCAGTAATAAAGTTGTTTCGGTCATTAGACAAGCAGGAGAAGATGGAAGATTATATGGGTCTGTGACAGCTAGAAATATTGCTAAGGCTATTTCAGTTGCATCAGGGCTTGATATCTCTGATGAAATGATTGTGATCGGTGAAAAGATTAAAGAAATTGGATTCTATGAAGTCTCAATTACATTACATGCTGATGTTTATTCAAATATTAAAGTAAATGTAGCTCGTAGCGAACAAGAAGCTGAAGCGGTACTAAAAGCATTAGAGGCAGAGGCCTCAGCTAACGATAAGGAAGAATTAAAATCTTAAAAGAAAGAGAGGAGATTATGGCAAGGATTACTATAGAAGATTGTCTCATAAAAGTGGATGACAGATTTGCTCTTGTTGTATTAGCTGCGCAAAGAGCTAGGGATCTTGCTTTTGGTGCTACTCCTCTTGTCCCTAAGAACAATGATAAATATGCTGTAATTGCTCTTAGAGAGATTGCAGATTCTGCCTTGGACATTAAATCACTACAAGAAGCGATTATTAAAAGAAATCAGCGTAAGCAATTATTGCAAGTTGAAGATCAATATGAAATAGTTGATGAGGAAACTGAAGCTGCATATCAACAAGCCATGGTTAATTTTGCAGTTCCTTCGCTCAAAAAACATTCTTCTAATGATGATGAAGATGTAGATGATGAAATAGGCGATTAAAAGATATTTTTCATATGCATGATAATTGCTTTTATATTTTTTTAAGCTGTTTAGTCTTTATTACTTTCATTATTTTCTTAGGCGCTTCTTTTTTTTGTAATCTTAAGAAGGCGGCTAGCCTTTCAAAATCTCTTGTAAAAGAGCAAAAGAAATTATAGTAGCTCATTTCAAGGATTTGAATATAAAAGCGTGACTATATAATAATTAATAAGTCTATCAATTGGCTCTTCTTATCGGTATAAATATGGCAGCCCAAAATTATTAACACTTCTCCTTGTTTCGATCTATATGTCTAATAAATTTCTGTTGCCTGTAATAATGTAAAAATAATAGTAGAGAGCTTGAAATACTAGGCAATTTTGCATTTCCATTTTAATGGGCACTCAATCTTATTTTTATTTAACTCCTTGAGATAATCATCTAACCTGCTTTATTCCCTTTACTACGTAAGTCTGACTATCCTGTAAAACGCTAAATATATCTGGTTTTCTTGCAACAAATTCATTTGAAGTAGGCTTCGGTTTATTGGTAGCAACTGCTTTAATTTGTTTTTTATGGGCACTCTTTTTAGGTTCTTGATAATTAGTAGTGATAATAGGTTTTTTTATTGGTGCTTTCGTGGAGATGGATCTATAAGCAGTTTCTAGCAGGGACAGAGTATGATAGTCTCTGCTTGCTGCAGTATTGCCTCCCATGACTACGGCGATCAGCCTGCCTTCTGGCCTCTTAGCTGTAGTTATAATGTTGAAGCCAGAATCATTTATATAGCCAGTTTTCATGCCATCTATCCATTTATTTTTTCTTAAAACATGGTTATGGCTTTTAATAATTTGGTTACCAAATTTAAAGGAAGTACGAGAAAATAGATGGTAAAATTGCGCATGATTGCGTTGCATTGCTAAAGCTAAAATTGCCATATCATGGGCCGTGGTAACTTGTCTACGATCTGGTAGGCCACTTGCATTACAAAAAACAGTATTTTTCATCCCAAGTAGTCTGGCTTTGGTATTCATGAGTCTAGCAAAATTTTCTTCAGAGCCGCTAATTGCTTCAGCTATTCCAACAGCAACGTCATTCGCAGACCTTACGATTAAAGCTAATATGGCTTCTTTTACTTTTATTTTTGTTCCTGGCCTTAGATTTAAGTTAGTTCTCGGTTGAGAAGCAGCATTCTTTGAGATTTTGATGATATGGTTTGGATGTATTTTGCCTTTTTTTATTTCATCAAATAGTATATATATTGTCATAATTTTTGCCAAGGATGCGGGATACCTGATCATTTTTGCGTTGTGAGAGTGTATAACATTGCCATTGTTGGAATTTACTATAAGACTTGCGTACTTATGTGAATATATGAAGTTATGGTGATTTATAGAAAAGGCACTAAAGGGCCTCATTATAAGTACAAATAGCGCTAAGATTACCAACTGTAATCTTCTAAGAGATTTTATCACGACAAAAAATAATTTTTTATAACAAACAGGATATAAATAAGTATTAATGTAATTTGAAATTTTTTGCAACATATTGCTTTGTTATGAACTGTGCAATATTGTGACAAAATATTTTTTTGATTAATTTTAAATTAAAATTGAATTATGGGGCAGTTTTTTCAAGAATTAGAGGAAATAGCTGAGGCGATTAATAGAAAAATAGATGAACTGCTTCCAACCTCCTTAACAAAAAATGCAGATATTTTATTTGAAGCTATAAGGTATTCAGCAATTTCAGCTAGCAAAAAAATCCGAGGATTTTTGCTAGTTAAGACTGCCGATATATTTAATGTAAATCGTGAGCAGTCTTTGAAGATTGCTGCGGCAATTGAGATGATTCACACCTATTCTTTAATTCATGATGATTTGCCGGCAATGGATAATGATGACTATAGGAGAGGTAAACCCAGCTGTCATAAGGAGTTTGGAGAAGCAATAGGAATTCTAGCTGGTGATGCGTTGCTTACATATGCTTTTGAAGTAATAGCGTCTGATCAAGATAATATAGATCCAATTTTACGTATCAAGATCATACAAGAAATCACAAGAGCTATTGGTATAAAAGGCATGATCGGAGGGCAAGTTATTGATATTACAAGCCAAAATATGGGCTATGATGATTTAAAGGAAGTGCATAAATTAAAGACAGGAGCTTTAATAGAGGCTTCATGCGTGGCTGGAGCGATTATGGGCCATGCCTATTCAGATGAGATATTAGTTTTTAGGGAGTATGCAGGCAAATTGGGTCTGATTTTTCAAATGGTTGATGACCTAATTGACAATGAAGATGATAAAGAAAAGTCTAATGCTAATCTTTTGAATTTAATGCCTTTTGTTAAAATAAAAGAAGAAATAGAAGAGCTTAAGAGAGCTGCTATTCAAGGTTTGAAAAGCTTGAGTAACCTTAACATATTTAACATATTAATATTGGTCGAATTGATCGATTATATAGCAAATCAGCACAAATAATTGGATTGTGTTGTTGACTATTAGAACGGAGGTGGTGTCATATTGCCATATGACAATAACAAAACAATGGTTTGTATAACAAAGCATAAACACCAAAGACCAGCTCATGACAATCATGGACATAATCAGGGCCAGTATGATGGTCATAGGATTGAAAGCGACGCTGGAGCTTCCGATGATGATCAACTTTTGGAAGGGGAAGAACAGCAAGAAAGCTTAGAAGTAGGCAGGGACAACAATGAAGGAAAGGGTAAATCAACTGCTGTCTCTGGAGCTAGCCATCACCCTATAGGTTATGAAAACACACATATGGCAGTAGAACATTTTGATCAAGCAATTTAAGCAGTATATGGATAGTGGAGGAGTTTACAACAGTAGCCCAAGCGATTTAAGCTGCAAAAAAGCAACCTTATTAAGCCATTTACACTCAATGACTCCGGCTGCAGTTGGCTCAGGTATTGGTGATTGTGGTACCCACCATGTGGAAGAAGAGATATACATAATAGAAAAAGGCCTGGAGTCAATTGATAAAGATTTCGGTAAGCGCAACAGGCTTACACTACCTTTAAATTTGTTGGAGTGTGGGGTGGATGACAGCCCTTGGTATTTTTGTGTTGGTAGACACTGATAGAGCATCACATATCGCTTCATATTTGCGTAATCTGATCGTTGAATATGGTAAAATGGCTGCTGAGCATGCTAATGTAGTAGGAGCAAGCAGTACAGCTTCATAATCATGTTAATGAGCTAACTTAGGCTGCAGGGGTTGCTAGCTTTTTGTATTTTTGTTTAGTTCGAGGTTAAAGGTTTTGATGAGAAGCTTTATACTTAAGCATCATTAGTGCTATTTTTGTATCCTTTTTAACAATATTTGAAAAAAAGCTTCTTATGATGCATTAGTTCTGCTATAACCATAGGATGTTATTGAAGTTTCTTTAATACAAGAATTAATAAATAGAATAATTTTATGCAATGCGCTTCATATTGCACAGGGCGGTATTATAACCTTTTTGGTATATCAGAACACTTTTCTAAACTTGGTATAGCTCATAAAATATACGGGAAAGATATATTGCATATAGAATCAGAACATTTAGATATTTATCATAGCGCTGATGTTTTTGTTTTTAATTATGGATGTGTTATTTTCTGGGGGTTAGATCCAATTAACGAAGAAAAAGTTTTAAACAAGTTTTCTGAGTTTTTAGAAGACGAAATACCAGAAGCTATAACAGATCGTTGTAATTATGTGGTCACCCCGCAGGAAAGTAGTTATGTTGATGAAGAGAGCGATACAATAGTTTTAGATAGCGATGACCCGCATATTAAGCTTTCTTTTTCATATGGGCTGTCTCAGTCAGTGAAACTTAGCGTATTTGAGACTTCAGTAGAGAAAACTATTGATGATAATAAAAAAATACCTAATGAGTTGATCCAGACTGGTAAAATCTCGATGTCTAGAAAAGCATTAGCTAAAAAGATAGGTACTCTCTTTGCAGAAAGAAATTTTATAAATTTGAACTCAGATATCTTGGATACACCAGATTTCTTCTGGCGCCGGCCTAAATATGAACCATATTATGAAATGGCTGTCCAATTTATGGATATAAAACAAAGGCTTATCATATTAAATTCCAGGTTGAAAATTATTCATGAACTTTATGAGATTCTTTCAACGGAACTTCACCATATACATTCTTCAAGGTTAGAACTAATAATTATTTACTTGATTTTTATAGAAGTTATGATGGCTATTATGCGCGATTTTTTTCATTTAATTTAAATATGGCAAATAATTTTATCTGGGATCAAGCCAAACTCAAGTCAGCTCTACGTTTGAAGCATTGTGCCGAATTTCGGTCTAACAATATTTCTATTGATTCAAGGAAAGTTAAAGAAGGTGACATATTTATAGGGCTCAAAGGTATACATCATGACGGGGGAATATTTGCAGAAAAAGCCTTGGAAAGTGGAGCTGCAATTTGTATAGTAAATCACGCAGTGGGCACTGAAAACAGCAGAGTTATTACAGTCAATAACACAGAAGAGGCCTTAGTGGATTTGGCTTTATTTAGAAGAGCCAATTTTCCACAGAAAACTAAGTTAATAGGTGTAACTGGCAGTGCAGGCAAAACCTCAACTAAGAAACAGATAAAATTAGCCTTACAGAATTTTGGTAACGCTTATGCAACTGTTGGCAATCTAAATAATCATTTGGGATTGCCACTTACAATTGCGAATGTTCCGGATGATATGGATTATTGTATCCTAGAAATGGGCATGAACCATGCTGGAGAAATTAGTTATTTATCAAAAATTGCACGATCTGATATTAGTATTATTACAACAATTGCTCCTGCCCATCTTGAGTTTTTTAATAGTATTGAAGATATTGTTCGGGCTAAATCTGAAATCTATCAAGGAATGAAGCCTGGAAGCTGGGCCGTAATTAACGAGGATAGTCTCTATAAAAAGATTATGATTGAAGAGGCTCAAAAATATGGTCTTAACATCATCACTTTTGGTGAAAGCAAAAATGCTGATATAAGACTTGGTGAATATAAAATTGAACAAAACAAGACTAAAATTAAAGCTTATCACCGAAATCAAACCATAAGTTATTTTTTCCCAGTTATTGCGGGAAAACATTTAGCCTTAAACAGCTTGGCAGTCCTTGCAGTCACTGCAGCACTTGATCATGACCTAGAAAAGTCATCCAACGGGTTAGCAGCCTTCAAGCCAATTTGTGGTAGGGGAGCTGCGCAAATGCTAAGGAATAATGTGATATTAATTGATGATACTTATAATGCTAATCTAGCCTCTGTTAGCGCTGCTCTCGAATCTACTTTGCAATATAGGACAAACGATAACAGATTAATAGCAATTTTAGGAGATATGAAAGAGCTTGGTGACGGTGCGAAACAGCTACATGAGGATTTGGCAGATACAGCAATGAAATTAGATATAATCCATACTGTAGGCGATTTAATGGGCGCGTTACATAAGAATATATCAAAGGAGAAGCAAGGGATTCACGTTAAAAGTGTAGAAGAAATGTCAGATTTTATAATAAGCCAAATTAAAGAGAATGATATAATTCTTGTTAAAGGTTCACTGAGCATGAATATGTCAAAAATTGTAAACGCCATACTAAAAAGTTTTTCTCAGTAAGCTTTCTTGCTGGACTTTATGACCTCAAAGCATTAAAACAGCACAAATAAATATTAGGTTTAACTCATGATGTTCAAATTAACTCCAAAAGAAATTGTAAAAGAGCTGGACAGATTTGTTGTAGGGCAATCTGAAGCAAAAAAATCTGTTGCTATTGCTTTACGAAATAGATGGAGGCGTAAGCAGTTAGATGATAAGTTGAAAGAAGAAATTATGCCTCATAATATTCTTATGGTAGGACCAACTGGAGTTGGAAAAACTGAGATCGCAAGAAGGCTGGCTAAATTAGTTAATGCTCCTTTTATAAAAATAGAAGCAACTAAATTTACTGAAGTTGGATATGTAGGACGTGATGTTGATTCCATTATTCGAGATTTACTAGATGTTGCAGTTAAGTTAGTTAAGGATGCAATGAGACAAGAGGTTGCGCTTAAGGCTGCTAATGCTACCGAAGCGAAAATTATTGATAGCTTGGTTGGAGTGAATGTAAGTGAAGAGACGAGAAATAAATTTCATGCAAAACTGAAAAGCGGAGAATTAGATACGGTTGAAATAGAGGTAACCGTTGCTGATAACCCTCAATCCAGCTTGAATAATGTTTTTGATATTCCAAACATGCCAGGCGGGCAGATCGGATTATTTAATATTGGGGATATGCTGAATAAAGCAATGGGCGGCAAAAAAACCAAAAACATTAAAGTAGCTGTTGCTGAAGCTTATAAAATTTTGCTGCGAGAAGAAAGTGAAAAATTGATTGACGAGGAAAAGGCAATTGCAGAAGCGATTAGACTCACCGAAGAAGATGGCATAGTATTTCTTGACGAAATCGACAAGATAGCCAGCAGAAACAATGAAGGAGGTGGTTCAAGAGGTGAAGTAAGTAGAGAAGGGGTGCAAAGAGATCTTTTACCTTTAGTTGAAGGCACAGTTGTGAGTACTAAATATGGTGTGGTCAAAACCAATCATATATTATTTATTGCATCAGGAGCTTTTCATCTTTCTAAGCCTTCAGATTTATTAGCTGAACTTCAAGGCAGATTTCCAATAAGAGTACAGTTAAGTTCTCTTTCCGAAGTAGACCTAGTTAGAATACTACAAGAGACTGAAAACAGTATAGCAAAGCAGTATCAAGCAATGTTAAATGTTGAAGAGGTTAATATTAATTTCACTGATGATGGAATTGCTAAAATTGCTGCTATAGCCACGGAAATTAATAATGAGATAGAAAACATTGGAGCAAGAAGGCTTCATACCATTATGGAGAAGTTATTAGAAGAAATCAGCTTCGAAGCGCCAGATTTAAAAGGAGATAAGATAGAGGTAAATAAACAATTTGTTGAACAGCAGTTAAATGACTTAAAGAAAAAACAAGATTTAATGAAGTTCTTATTGTAAGTACTTACTTGGTTATAAAATAATATAGACACAGATACATCATAATATGGGCTGGTTGTGTTTTATAGTAAATCGATTTTGCGCGGCGTCATTCTTTCTTTGCTCACCTGTTATTTACAGAGCTCGCTCCCTAATTTCTAGTGCTAAGTCACGCTAAATTTACTATACCAGAAATTACAAAAGCAAATTATTAATAATTATAATTTAATTTATTGGTTCTATTATGTTTAAAAACTTCTTTGGATGGAGAGACTCCGGCTTAAGGTACAGTGAAGCAGGGTAAATAATCCTTCTCAAAGCGTAAGTATTGATGCAAGGGGGTGGTACATCCCCAGGTGCCGCTACTGCTAAAAGTAGTAAAGTTCCCCAAAGTTACGATTATAGGGATTTTAGGAGTTACTCCATTCTTTAGTTGATGAAGAGCTAGCAAGTAAACAAGAAGAAAGCTTTAAGTAATGGTGCTGTAATTAATTATCAAAATAATTTTGGTAAGTACGCTTTACATCTTGCTGTCCTAATGGTTATGACAGAGTTGTTGAATGGCTTATTCAAAATCAAAAGTGTGCAGATCTACACATATTGGAAATTATTTAGGCAATACCGTGTTAAGTTTTGCTGTTCAACACGCACTGGGCGCTTATAACATAGGAAATATATCAGTTGCGGCTCAGGAAAAAAATTCTAGAACTTTATAAAGATTATAAAAATCTTGTTTTTTAATGTAATGGGGCAGATCCTGATAATCTAATCCATTGCCTTCAAGCTAAATTCATGCTTTAGATTCTTCAATTGAACGAACTTTTAAAGTCGTTAAAATCATACTTTATGTAAAAGGCTACCAAAATGAAGCAAATTGGAGCACAGTAATTAATGCTGCTAATTTCCAAATTAAGCAATTAGTGATCAATTTGCATCAAGAGATTGCACCAAAAATTGAGGATCAAGTAGCAGAATGGTTAATTGAGCTCCAAGAAGAAGCTGAAACAGAAATTTCAGAGGAGAGGGCTGCAAAAAGAGCTAAGTTAGAGCAGAAAGTATCAATCACGAATAAAGAAATATTTGTAGCTTTAATGAAAAATACACTACCAGAAGACTCTGTTGACTATATCTTAAGAAGTTATGATTAGAAAAAGCTTAAGGTTTCTCTAATGATGTGACGGCCTTTATAATTATAACTAGCGCTACAAGAAAAAGTACAAGCTAGCTTTCCTTTTTTTATATAGTACGTATTTATCTGATATAGTTAAAGAAGCACAAAATGCCTTTATTTTAACTGTTGATTATACAGAAGTTGTATTTAATAAAGTTGCAAGTGTTTTAAGTAGATTCATGGAAAATTTAGGTGAAAATATTTAATAGTACTAAAGCTATGGAGCTGTCGCTTAACTCAATTTAGCTTTGGTAGACCTCCAATAATGCCAGGGCTAGATGGGGGACCAGGGGACGGTGATAGCGGTTAGTGCTTTTTTAAGGAGATGATATTATGGATAGCGGCCATGGAGAAATTGCTGCTAGCAATACGACAGTATTTGAGCTAGAACCGCAAAATGTTACAGCTGTTCAGTTTTTTGAGTAGGAGAGGTTGGTATTTAGGGCTTTACCTAAATTGCTGAGGTTTGATAGCTTTTAGATATACTATGTATAAATTAAGAGCTTAAAAATTCTAAGTAAAAAGGTTTCTGGTGTGAGGTCAATTTGTATCATGAACTGTCTTACAAATAATCTTATAAGGGAGGAGAGGCACAAAATATATGTACTGTTAAATGAAGAGTTGAAAAAACTACAGATGTAGTAAATCTAATTAGTATTGTATACCTCTAGGAGATCCAGAAAGATGTTAAGGGACAATCTGTATAAAAAAAGCTCGTTTGCTTTTTTACCATGATCAGCCTTGCAAGCGAAGCTTGGTAAAGTGGTGGAATGTGGGCTATTTTCTTATTGTAAACTCGCTTTAGCAGCAATTCTTCAAGTTAAAGAAGTATATATGGCGTTATTTGTCACTCACCTGCCAGAGCCACTATTTATAGAGTGCACATTACATCATTCTTGAGCCTAAATGACGCTGAATTTACTAGAGAGATGATCTAATGAAAGGATCTTTTATGCTTTTCTGTTGCAACTCGGTTCATCTATCTATGCTATCTTGAAAGAAAATTAAGCATCTAATTCTACATAACAACTTGTATACTTCTAGCAGAATTGCTATAGACGACAGGAAATTTGGAAAAGATCTAGGAGCTACAAAGTTTATATGAGGTGCATAGAGCTTATACTTCAAAGTGAAGAATTATATAACTCTACTAGAATGACCTTACAGCCCCCTACTGCTTCTTCACATAGAAGCTTTAGAATAGTATGCTCCTTTTTGCTTTAATTATACTGCTAAAAATTGATACGTTAAAATTTTCTAATCTCTATAAATGCATTCTGCCTCATTTCACTCATATAAGCTTTTGCTTTGGTATTAATTTTTTTCATTTTTAAGAATGCTTTTATCCTTTTTTTCTCTTGGTCAGTTGGTCTAATCTCGAGTTTTTTTGTGATGATATCTTGTCGATCTAGCACCCTGAATATCATTACATTATTTTCCTGTTCAATAGGCTTGCTGATCGCCCCAGGTTTTAGATTTTTTAGGGCTTCTATAATTGTAGGAGATAATTGGGATAACTGTACCCACCCTATTTCTCCGCCGTTTTCTTTTGATGGGGCGACTGAGAATTCCTGTACTAAACTTTTAAAATCAGCACCAGAATTGAGAGCGGAAATAATATTAGCAGCATAATTTTTGCTACCAGTGTTATTAGGCTCAATATCAAGTACGATTTGGGCAAGTTTTAGGCGAATATCGTTATTGATTTTTTGGTATTTGCGCATAATTTCAAATTGCTCTTTTATTTCTTGCTCAGAAACTTTAATATTGTCTGCAAATTCATTCTTTATGATTTTTGACCACAGAATATGAGATTTGAACATCTTTTGTAATTCTTGTTTACTAACTTGTTTTTTTTGCAATTCACCGATTAAATTTTCTGCCGTTAAGTTATTTTTAGTAGCAAGATCTTCAATTGCCAGGCCTAACTCTTGATCGCTAACTACTATACTTTGTTTAGAAGCTGCTTCTTCAAGCAGCTTCTCATCTATTAATGCGTAAAGTATTTGTTCTTTCATCTGTTTAATGTTGATTTTAGCGGGATCTATATTATTAAGTATAAGTAAAACATTTAATCTATTATTGAGCTCGATTACTGTAATAGGTTCATTGTTTACTATAGCTGCGATGCTTGAGTTATTAAGAGAAAAGGCTGTGGTTGCACTTAAAGCCAAACAAACTAGTAAAAAAGCAATATTCATAACTTACTAAAAATTGGTACGCCTATCTTAATTACATATGTAACAGATGGTTTTAAATCTTTTAACTTTGTGTGATCTCTGTTTATAGCAAAATCAACTTTTAAGCAATCATCTTTATAAGTTAATCCTATACCATCCCTTAATAATTTTCTTTTATCCTCAATACCTGAGCTAGCTGAAAATTTTTGACTATTTAGCTTAACTTTAGCATCGAGGTGTAACCACCACTTCTGGTAAAAATTAAAATCAATATATCCTGAAATCTCCTGCGGGAATAACCTATCATCTGCTTGACTCTTATAAGTATAGCTAAGCTCAAGGTCAAGCTCATTAAACTTCATTATAGAGTCAATCTCATGCTGCACAATTTTAAAATTTCTTTGATCAAACCACACCCTATTTACTATGAAAGTGTTTTGATTTAATTGCAAAGAGGCATTTAGTATATAATTGTATTTCTTCTTGTTGGCTGCTTGATGATTTTTCATGTAAATACTACTTCCTAGAAAAATATTCAAAGTGTCAATCGAAGTATTCTTAAGGAAGAAGTTAAGTCCGTAGTCAAAGCGTGAAACTAAATCAGAAGATTCCCAGTCTAAAAACCTATTAGGAGTTAAAAAATTACTTTTTCGTATCTCTAACAGTTCAGTCTCTTGAGAAAAAAATTTGTTAGAAGTAAGCATCAAAGCAGCAATCGACTCTATTATAATTCTATCTTTGTAGTCAGAAGCCAGCATTTCATATCCCCATTTGATTTGAGAATAGGGAATAACATTAACAAGGCTTATATATTTTTTATTGATTTCATTAATATTATTATACTTGTGTAAATAGGTGTAAATTCCATTTTTTATATTAAATTCATGACCTTCGCTAGTAACTATTTGATTACTAAAATTAATATCATTCATTAACCTAGTATCATGATCTTCAGATCTAGTTATTATATTATAAAAAGTTGAATTTAACTCTATTTTGGCATTCATAAACTCTATAGGATATAATTGTTTATATCTGATTAGAGGGAGAGCATTGGGGGTGATTTCAGGGTTATAATCCAGCCTTAAATCTTGAAAAGAAACAGTTTCTAAAGAAACAAAATGTGATTTTCCAGTATGATTTATTGATTGATTGTTAACGTACATGTAGGAATTTAAGATATCCTCATTGGAGGGATGATATTTTTTTAAATAGGTCTTGCTTTCATCAAATAACTTGTTGATGTGAACTCCGTAATTAATATTTCGATCAAACAATCTGCCTTTAAAATCGCCATTAACTTTAATATTGCTACTTAATTCTCTTTCTCGCTTAGAATTTTTTTGGTTAATGAAACTGCTATCTACTTGGTATTGGCCATTTTCTAGTAAATGCCGAAATTCTAGTTTGTATAATGTGGGTATTGTAGTACTACTTGTAGTACTACTAAGTATAGGAGTGAAGGTTGCGTCCATATTAGGAGCGAGCCTAAAGTAATAAGGAACTTCCACTATGAAACCCATTTCTCTTGATATATCCACATTTGGTTTTAAGAAACCGCTTTTGGGTTTAGCTTTGGAGGAGGGCAGAGATACATAAGGAAGGTATAAAATAGGCCTATCTAAAAAGTCTAAGGTGGCTTTTTTTAAAATGATTTCGTTATGGGTCTCATCAATTTCTAGTTCCTCAGCACGTATTTTCCATAATAGCTTATCTTTTATTATGTCATTAGAACAGTTGACACAGGGAGAAAAGGTAAAGTTTTTTACTTTCTTGTGGCTTTGATTAATAAAACCTTCATCAGCAGACCAGGCGAGTACTTTTTTCGAGCTACCCTTAATATTAGTTGCATACACCTTGTTAAATCCTAAATCTGAAGTTAAATAGTCAAAATTATAGGTATCCCCATTAGAGTCCTGAAAAATTACTCTACCTGTTGCGATAATTTTTTTTCCATTTTTTAAATAAACAATTTTAGACGCAAATAATTTTTTTCCTTCAAAAAGTAACTGAGCGTTACCGCTAGCAGTAATTGATTCGTAATCTCTTGAATAAGCAATATTATCAGCTTGAAGCGAGGCTATAGCTGTATTAGCAAACGCTTCAGTTAATGTGAACGTTTGGTACAAAAGAAATACTAAAGATAATAGCTTTTTTATCAATTACTAAACTCCAACTATTTTAGGTATAAATAATATTTTCTAATAAAGTATCAGCAATAGAAAATTCAAAAGATTTTTTTGTGTTCGTGACTATAAATGCTAGCAATTTTTAAAATTCCAATAGCGGTACCGGTCAAAAATGCTGTCTGAGAACCGCTTAGGTCTTCAACTTTGAATTCGTTAATGGATTGTCTGTCGAGTAATCCAATCTAAAAAATTGTCAGCTATAGAGGGGTGTAAAGCTTCAATTAGAAATTCATCGTGGTCTAATATAATCGCATTATCAAATCCATTTTTTACGGCTTCAGAATTTTTTTTCCATTTAGAGATCTCCAATTTGAAACAGGAATTCAGCTTTCCCTCGCTAATAAAGGGATCATAAGCAATGATAGCTGTATGTATTTTACAGTTTACTCCTCGTATGTGATGCTCTCCTCTCCCACTCTCCATGCAAAAGGCCTTATATAATCTGCAGTTAGGTTGCGTATTTTGATTAAATCAGTAGCGATCTAGCGCAGTAATTCTATAGGATATAGAACAGTATAAGCCATGGTTTTAGCAGATTTCAATAATCTACTGTAATGTTCAATTTGCTTAAAGAGTTTCTATGTCTTTATACCCTCAAAGACAGCGCCTGCATAATGTAAAAAATGAGCTGTAAAGAGTATTTTAGCGTTTTGCGCTTCTATAAATTCGCCGTTCCACCAAATATATCCATTTATTTCTTACAAGTGACACCATAAAAAAATCTTTTATAAGTTGCTAAATTTTCCGTGAAAGTTTAAAATACCTTTGTTCTCAAATAATTATATAGCTTCAAATCTAGCAATTAAATTATAGTAAAATATGAATTATGTAAAAAAAATAGCTGCAAATCATAACATTATTCCAATTAAAAAATTAGGGCAAAACTTTTTAATAGATGAAAGCGTTATAGCAAATATTATTTCTATGGTAAATATTCGTGATGCTACAGTACTAGAGATTGGTCCTGGTGTTGGGAGCATGACAAGAGAGTTGCTCAAGGCCAGCCCTAAAAAAGTTATAGCGATTGAATTTGATGAGAATTGTATTACAAGTTTGGAATTATTAAAGAATCAATATCCAAATTTGGAGATAATAAATGCGGATGCCCTTAAAATCCGAGAAGAAGATCTCATTGTAGCTAACGAAAAAATAAAAGTAGTGGCTAATCTACCTTATAACATAGGAACTGCGCTACTAGTTAAGTGGCTAAAGAAAATTAATCTATTTTCTAGCTTTACATTGATGCTGCAAAAAGAGGTGGTCTATAGAATTGTTGCTAATAAAAGTACTTCAGCTTATGGAAGCTTAAGTGTAATATGTCAGTGGCTCTGTTACACGGAAAAGTTATTTGATATACCGGGTGAGGCGTTTTGGCCTGCTCCAAAAGTCACTTCTTCAGTGATAAACCTTATACCTCATAGCAAACCTCTATATGATTGTACTTTAGAAAAGCTTGAGCCCTTCTTAAAAATAGTTTTCGCTCAAAAAAGAAAAATGCTGCGTAATAACTTAAAATTAGCTTTTAGAGAAGAGACAAGTAATGTTCTTAAAAAATACGGAATTTTACCGACTGCAAGAGCTGAAGAACTCTCTATAGATCAGTTCTGTAAATTAGCTAATTTGTCTTATAAATAGTATTTTGTGTGTAAATATGAATAATTCGATTTTTAAAGAAGTGGAGCATAATGTAATTACTCCGATGATGCAGCAGTATTTATCAATTAAATTCCAACATAAAGAGCAATTACTTTTTTATCGTATGGGTGATTTCTATGAATTATTCTTTGAAGACGCTATAATTGCAGCTCCAATTCTTGACATAGCCCTTACTAAAAGAGGACAACAGGATGGACAAAATATTCCGATGTGCGGTATACCATTTCATGCAGCTGAGATATATTTGCAAAAACTAATTAAGAAAGGATTTTCAGTAGCTATTTGCGAGCAACTCGAAACCCCGCAGGAAGCAAAAAAAAGATCCTATAAAGCAGTAGTGAGACGAGAAGTAGTGAGGATAATTACTCCTGGTACTCTTATGGAGGATGTATTGCTTAGCCCTAAAAGTAACAATTATTTAGCAGCTATCACTAATTTTAAAGATAATATAGCAGTAGCTTGGGTTGAAATTTCTACAGGGGAATTTAGTGTATCCTCGATTAACGAGAGCGCAATTAGTGCTTTATTAAGCAATTTATCTCCTCAAGAAGTAATAATAGATGATATGTTGCTTAAAGATGAGCAAATACGTGACACTTTATCTGTATTAAATTTTGTTACACCAAAGCCGCACAGTCTATTTGATTTGAAAAGAACTCAAGCTAGGTTATTGAACTTTTTTAAAATTAATTCTCTAACAGGTTTTGACCATTTTACTCAACAAGAAATTGCGGCAGCTGGTTGTTTACTAGAATATATACAATATACTCAAAAACATAGATTACCTTATTTATCAAAGCTAAAAAGAATTAATCAGGACAAGTTCTTATTGATTGATGCCATGACAAAAAAGCATCTTGAGATAGAAAAAAATACTTTAGGAGGTAAAAATAATAGTTTACTAGAAGTACTTGATAAAACTGTTACAGCAACTGGAGGAAGGCTTCTATCCAGGCAATTGAATTTTCCTTTAATTGACGAAAAAACAATTAATCAGCGCTTAAATGCTGTAGAAGTATTTTTTAATAATGAAGAATTGAGGGGCTCTTTAAGAAAAAGAATGTCAAACTTTCCTGATGTTGAGAGGGCGCTATCGAGAATTTATTCAAGAAGATGTGCGCCTAAAGACTTAAATGCAGTAAAAGAAGGGATATTAGTTTCAAATCAAATAGCTGAACTGTTACAATGCAGTAAAGAAGATTTGAATGATTATTTAGAATCTCAATTACCGCAATTAGCCTTATTTTATGATTTAGTAGATCAACTGAAAGAGGCTTTAAATCCAGAATTGCCGGTGAATATTAAAGATGGTGGCTATATAAGGCCTGGATACTCGCCTCAATTAGATAATCTTATAAATTTTAAAAACAATATTAATTTAAAGATAGACGAGTTACGCGATCAATATCGTTTTGAGACCGGAATTAATAACTTAAAAATACAAAGAAATAACGTTATAGGCTATTTTGTTGAAGTTACATCGTTAAATAATAATAAAATTAATTCTGAGAAATTTATCCATCGGCAATCTTTGGGAAATGTTACTAGATATATTACTGAAGATCTAAAAAAATTAGAAAGTGAGTTGTTAGTTTGCGATGAAAAGGTGCTACAATTGGAGACAAGCATATTTGAAGAGCTTTGTGAACTAGTTGTTGCAAAAGCAGACAGTATAGTGTTATCAGCCGTGACTATTGCTCGTCTCGATTTCTTAGCGTCTATGGCAGAGCTTGCCAAGCAAAATAATTACGTTAAGCCAACAGTTGATAGTGGCGAAAATTTTATTATTAAAGAGGGCAGGCACCCGGTGGTTGAGCTATTAATGCTGAAGGGGCAATTCACGACTAATAATTGTATATTAGAGGCCAACAATAATTTTTGGCTGATAACTGGCCCTAATATGGCAGGCAAAAGTACTTTTTTAAGGCAAAATGCTATTATTGCAATTATGGCTCAGATTGGTAGCTTTGTTCCAGCAGATGAAGCACATATAGGGATAGTAGATAAAATATTTAGTAGAATCGGTTCGGGTGATAATATAGCCTCAGGCCAATCAACGTTTATGGTTGAAATGCTTGAAACTGCTTATATTTTGAATAATGCCACTAAAAATTCTTTAGTGATATTAGATGAAATAGGACGGGGCACCTCAACGTATGATGGTCTTTCTATTGCTTGGTCTGTTATTGAGTATTTACATAATATCAACCGGAGTAAGGTGCTATTTGCAACTCATTATCATGAATTGAATTCACTTGAAGAGACATTGTCGCGTCTTTGGTGTTATAATATGCTTGTACAGGAATGGGATGGTAAGACGGTCTTTTTGCATAAAGTTGCCAAAGGTAGAGCTAATAAGTCTTATGGTATACATGTTGCTGAACTATCTGGGATGCCGAAAGAGGTAATTAAAAGAGCTTATGAAATCTTGCGACAGCTTTCACAATGATTTTTTATTCCTTATAAAACAATAAGATAAGTTACATGTTGGCATTATTGCAAAAATCAACTTGCAGTTGTTTTTAGCTTTTAATACAATTTTTATATAGCTTTTTTAAGAGTTGGTCAAAACCAAGAAAACAGTAGTTTTTTAAGTAATAAATTCCAAATAGGAGGAAAAATGGCGACAATTTCAATTGGTGGTTACGGTATACTAGAGGTATTGGTACCCTTTTAAATAATTACGCAGAAGCAAATACTGCAATTACAAAACGTTTATCTACCGGGCAGCGCCGCGCTTCTGCTGCTGAAGATCCAGCAAAAGACTCTCTTGCCGCTAGGATTGAAAAGGTAGTGGTGATGTTAAGAGCGGCTTTAGATGGTACGGCAATAGCTAAGTCTGTAGGAGAAGTTGCAGCAGGAGCTGCAACCCAAATTCTAAGAAACGTTCAAACTCTTTCTGAACTTGCAATTCGTGCAGCGAACACCGTAAGTGAACAAGATAAAAAATTACTTGATTCGCAATTTCAAGGAATTATGGCAGAAACAGATCGTATAGCAAAAACAACAAAGTTCGGTGATCAAGTGCTCCTAGACGGTTCATTAGAAGGTGGGAACAACTTAGGAACTGATGCAACTGGTGTTTCTGATATTACTAAGTCTTACAGTGCTTTGAGTCATGCTTTTAGTATGCCTGGTAATATTGAAATAAATGGATGTCATAACAAAAACTAATACAGCGATTACTGGGCTTCTAAGGCTGCTGGTGTAAGTGCTGCTGCTATTGCTGCTGGGAAGGCTACAGCTCAAAAAGGTATCATTGATGCAAGTCAGGCAACTCAACTAGTTAAGGACGCTTGCAAAGCTATAATTGATGCAGCTATAGAGGCTTGGTAGTAAACCAGGACTCGCAGATGTTAACGCGGTTAAAACGCTATAGAAGGTTTTAAAGTTGACCCTGCTCCTGTTGTTGGTGACTCTAAATTTGAAAAATTATATGGTACAAGTATAGCTACAATTACTTTAAAGAAAGGTACAGTTCAGATAGTAGATGCTGCTACTAAAAAGAATGTAACTTTTGGTATTGCTGCTGCAAATACTGGTACTGATATTAAAATCAGTAATAATGCGGCTTTAGATGCCAAAAGGAAGAGCGCAAGCATTTGCTGATGCGATTAGTATTAACCCAGTATTAAAAGATACTTTCCAAGCAACTATTATTCCTATTGGAGATGGAGTGGATGAAGCAAAATTAATCTTAAATAGAACTTCTACTGGACAGCCAGGTGGTGTATCATTTAAGGCTAGTGTAAAAAACGGCAATACTGCTAATTTAGGAGATCAACTGCAGTCATTACAAGTTGGCACAGGTAATTACTGAAATCAGTTCGACTTCTTTAGCTGCATCTTATTCTGTAAACAACTCAGTTGTAGTGGGTGAGAGAGAGTAACCTGAAATCAGAACTTAGAAAATATTGCAGATAAAATTGCTGAATTGTTTCAAAACGCTGCTAAAACTCCGTTTTTATTACAATCTTCAAGAGATACGGCTTCAATGTTAGCTGCAACAGTTGAGTCAGCTGATCCTACCATTGTTGAATTTAAGTCCAAAAGACAGGGTAGTGCTGGTAACTTCTTATTGAAGGATTTAATAAATAAAGGGGAGGCGAAGTCTGCTGCATATAATAATGTTGCAGAGGTTGGATCGCTTGGCGTTGGTAATATTTTTGTATCAGGTGGTGTAAAAAAAGCTGATGCTTTAATTAAATCTGTAGGTTGAGCTTCTGCCACAACTGGATTTGTTAAAGTTGATAATGCAACTTTAAGAGAATTTGTTTTAAGAGGATAAATTAAAGATCCTACCACTGAAATTCAGTTAAAAGCTGGTGATCCGATGCAAACTTTAAAGAATATAGCTATATTCTTAAACTCTTCAAAAGATCCAAGCTTGTCTAATTTAATATTTGAAGCTAGAGCTATAGCATCTCAGCTACGGGCACGGCTGTAGAAAATCAATTGAAAATTAGCAGTAGAGTATTTTCTGCTGACTACAATGATGCAATTATGACTATAGAAGAGCCAATTGTTACTCCATATACAACGACAACTGCTACATTAAAACTTACAGGTGGGTTTTTTATGGTTTGGTTTGAATCTTTCAAATATCAATGATAATCCAGACTTTTTAGGACAATTAAAAGGATTTAAAACATTTTTTGAAGGTTCTAATGGAGTTAAGCTACAATTATCTGTTGGTGATTACATGTATGAAGGAATAGTGGAAGATACTAATCCTATTATGGATACCAAAATCGTTATGCAATCGAATAAAGATCTTAGAGGTTACTCCACAATTTCTTTAGGTGGTGGCCGTGGCTTTGATGTTAATACTACTGATGATGCGGGTTAAGCGCTGCTATGGATATAGCATTTGAGCAATTAGAGCTCTATCAACAAAGAGAAATTTCTAGCTTTAACCCAAATCCAGGCTCAAGTGTTGATAATATGTCAGCTTACTTAGTGTTACCTGGCGCTGTAGACCTTAATGTGGTTTCAGTTGAAGCTGAAAGCGCACAAGCTACTGGCGATGCATCTATTACTGTAAAAACCAGTGATGGTAAAGTGTTTAAAAACAGGGCAGGAGTTCTTGGTAGCTCTACAAATGTCGGTGAGAAAATTGAACTTGTTGAAGAAAGAGATAGTAATTCAAAAATAGTCTTGATTTTCGGTAAGGACGTTGATTTCACAAACGATGCAAGTACTAAACGCTTTCAAACTGATTTAGTTTCTGCATTTAAGGCTGATCTTTCGCAGATGCAATTCCAAGTTAGTGAAGGCGCTGATGATATCATCTCAGTTAAGTTTGCAGATTTGACTGCTAATACCTCTTGTTCAAGGATGAAAAGTTAAGCATAGGAAGCACTAGTGAGATGAGAAAGGCTTCTAAAGTTCTTAATGATGCGTTAATGAAAGTGATTTCTGCAAGAGCTGATATCCGGTGGATTACTGCAAACTCTTGCGGCGTCTGCATCTGCTCTTGAGCAAAATATTATAACAACTAACTCGGCTCTTGATGTGATGAAAAACGTTGATATTACATCTGAACTTGCTCAATATACTGAGAACTCTAATAAGGTTGAAGCTGCTGCTTATGTATTAAGCAGCACTCGCGACAAATCTGCTAGATTAATCCAAGTATTGTTTAGATAAAAATTAAAAGTAAAGCTACCTCTATTAGAGGTAGCTTTACTTATTTTAAATTTTATAATAATCAAGTAACTCTATTAATTTTGCGTGCGCATCGTCCTTTTCAAGGCCGATAGACGCAGCATATTCATTTGAGAGTCTTTCCAGAGCTGCTTCATAAATTACCCGTTCGCTATAAGATCGATCTGCTTCTCCCGCATTCTTGTGCAAATCTCTTAACACCTCTGCTATTCGAATTATATTTCCAGAATTAATTTTTTGCTCATATTCTTGAGCTCTTTTACTCCACATTCCCTTGGTGACTTTAGCTTTTTGTTTTAGCACCGAGATTGCTTCTTCAAAGTCATTGCTCGATGTAAGATGTCTTAAGCCGGTCTTTATAGCCCTTGATTTTGGCACTCTTAGTATCATCTTATCTTTAACAAATGATATGACATAAAGAGGCATTTCACAACCAGCAACCACTTGGATTTCTTCTGCTGTAATCTGTCCAACACCATGGGAAGGGTAAACAACCGTATCACCAACTTTAAAGGCTATATTTTCAGAAGCTCTGCTCACAAGCCAACACCGTTAATTAGATTATTGAATGATCGTATTATAGCACGTAATGCAGGTATATAAAAGTAATTTTAGAAACTTCAATTTGATATCAAATGTTCTATTGCTTTTAAAGCAAATTTAACTAAATAAATTGATTATGGAGAAATATATATGCGAAACGAAAAAGTTAAAACTTCCTCTCTCAACAAAATTCTCAATATTTTAAAAAAGAAAAAGGTTCCAGTTAAAGTAGTTATAACAGCTTTTATTTTAGGTAGTGGAGCAGGAGTTGTTTGGGAAGAAACTGTTGGTGTGGGGACTTGGCACAGTTACCATCCCTCGTTGGATAAATTTAATGTTTGTTTTACGCCCCCTTCTGGGTGTGCGTCATTGGTAGCAAACGAAATTGTGAAAGCAAAATCTAGTATTTATTTGCAAGCCTATGGATTGACCTCTAAGCCTATAATTCACCAATTGGTTAAGGCTCATGATAGGGGGGTGATGGTTAATATATTATTAGATGGTGGTAATTTAAGTCATAATAATGAAGTTGCGTCAAAACTACAGAAAGCTGGAATAAAGGTGGGTATTGATAAAATATCAAGTGGCATTGCCCATAATAAAGTTATAATTATTGATAATTACAAAGTGGTTACCGGATCATTTAATTTTACTACTGCAGCTGATACTAAAAATGCAGAAAATGTTTTGTTGATTGAAGATAAAGATATTGCTCAAATATATTTAAGCAATTGGCAAAGTAGAAGGAAATTAAGCGTACCCTATTAAGGCCAATAAATATTTTTAGAAAAGCAAAATAAAAACTTTATTGCTTTTTAAGAAAAAGAAGTATATCCACTCTTTATCCAAGGCGGAGTAGCTCAGGTGGTTAGAGCAGTGGAATCATAATCCGCATGTCGGGGGTTCGAGTCCCTCCTCCGCTACCAGCTTGCAGTTTCATTATTTATATCTTCTTCAGTCTTTTATATGGCACTGTTAACAAAATAAATGATTGTCTTCTTATCGGTTGGTAAGTTTGCTATTACTACTACAATTAATTATT